>CAIYZZ010000317.1 GCA_903930805.1 uncultured Rhodocyclaceae bacterium
CCAAACCCGTTTTGAGCCGCGACGACGTTGCCCGCATCGTTGCTGCTTCTCGCGCCGAAGCCGAAAGCAATCAATGGGCCGTGACCATCGCAGTTGCCGACGATGGCGGACACCCACTCGCCCTTGAACGACTCGACGGCTGTCCGCAAATCAGCGCTTACATTGCCGCCGATAAGGCCAGGACCGCAGCGCTCGGACGTCGCGAATCGCGGCTCTATGAAGAGATGATCAACGCCGGCCGCGTGTCATTCCTTTCCGTTCCGCTGCCCAGCATGCTTGAAGGCGGCGTGCCGATCATCGTTGACGGCCAGGTGATCGGTGCCGTTGGTGTTTCCGGCGTCAAGGCGGACCAGGATGCGCAAATCGCCAAAGCTGGCGTCGCGGCTGTTGCAGCCCTTGCCGGCGGCTAGACTTCAGGCTGTTTGGCCACACGGGGACAAGCAACTAGGCAAGCCCGCCGGCATGACATCAAAACATGTGCTGGCCGCCGTTGATGGAGATGTTGGCACCGGTGACGAAAGCCGCCTCTTCTGAGGCCAGATAGGCCACGAGTCCCGCCACTTCCTCGGGCTTGCCGAGACGCGACTGCGGAATCTGCGGCAGGATTTTTGAATCGAGAATTTCCTGCGGAATTGCCATGACCATCTTGGTGCCAATGTAGCCGGGCGAGATGGTATTCACGGTGACCCCCTTCTTGGCCACTTCCAGCGATAGCGACTTGGTGAACCCGTGCATGCCGGCCTTGGCGGCCGCGTAATTGGTCTGGCCGAATGCCCCCTTGGTGCCGTTGACCGATGAAATGTTTATGACGCGTCCCCAGCCGCGATCGGTCATGCCGTCCATCACCTGCTTGGTCATGTTGAACGTCGAATCCAGGTTGGTGTGAATCACCGCATCCCAGTCTGCCTTGGTCATCTTCTTGAAGGTCATGTCGCGCGTGATGCCGGCATTGTTGACCAGGACGTCGATGGGGCCGAGATCTTTTGTGATCAGTTCGACGCAGGCCTTGCAGGAATCAAAGTCGCTGACATCGCATGCGTAGGCCTTGAAGCCGAAGCCCATGTCGTTCATCTTGCGTAGCCATTCTTGTGCGGTCTTGTTGTGCGGGCTGTAGGTGGTCACCACCTTGTCGCCCAGGGCTGCCAGTTTGATACAGATCGCTTCGCCGAGACCGCCCATTCCTCCGGTAACAAGTGCTATTCGTTGCATGAGATTTCCTTTCAAGCAATAGTTCGAGGGTCATGAGTGCCTGGAGATTCCGACACGCCCCCTGACTTTGCCGGATCACTTGTTACCGTACATGACGATTATTTCGAAGTCTGAATTTTCTGTCGCAGTGTAATATTACCAATGGTACGTAGTGGAAGTTCCCCCAAATTTAAGCGTTGCGACCGTTGCGTGTTCCGGAAAAATTCCATACTCAGACTGATCGCTGTCTCTGACTGGTCGCGCTGGACCGGTTTACCTGCCTATGCCGAGGCCTACCGGCACAACGCTTACAACACTTATCTGCTGATGGAGCAAGAGGGTCTGGCCAAGTGAGTGCCAACAAAGTCGAGTCGCTCGACGACCGCCGCGCCATTGAACGGCGCGACGCCCCACGGCGCGGGAACGACAATGCTTCCCAGTCGTCCGGGCAGGCTTTGCTCGAGTTGCGCGCCATCCTTGAGAACGCCACGGTCGGCATCCTGTTCACCCGCAACCGCACGCTGGTGCGCGCCAACCCGTTGTTCGCCCATATGTTCGGCTACGGTGAAAATGCCTTCATCGGTCTGCCGGGCCGGGCGCTCTATCCGTCCGATGTCGCCTACGAGTCGCTCGGCATTGAGGCTGGGCCGGTGCTGGCCGCCGGACTGCCTTTCCGTTCCGAGATCCAGATGCGTCGCCAGGACGGCAGTCTTTTCTGGTGCCGCATGTCGGCCAAGGCTATCGATCCGCGTCACCCGCAGGAGGGCACGATCTGGATCATGGAGGACATTACCCACGAGCATGCCGCGCGTGAGGCACTGGCCCGCGCACACGGGGAACTCGAGCGGCGTGTCGAGGAGCGCACCGCCGAACTGTCGGCCGCCAACGCCAAGTTGCAGGAAGAGGTATTCGAGCGCCTGCAGGCCGAGCAGCGCGTCTGGCATCTGGCGCACCACGATGCCCTCACCGGGCTGCCCAATCGCGCGCTGCTGCACGATCGCCTGCAACAGACGTTAGCGCAAGCCGCCCGCGGGCATGGCCGTGTCGCGGTGATGTTTCTCGACCTCGATCGCTTCAAGGTCATCAATGACACGCTCGGCCATGATGTGGGCGACGAGTTGCTCAAGGAAGTGGCGCAGCGCCTGCGTGACGCCGTGCGTGCTGTCGATACCGTGGCGCGGATGGGGGGCGATGAATTCGTCATCGTCTTGCAGGAGATTGCCGATGTCGAGGACGCTGCGCGCGTTGCCGAAAAGATCATCGCCGCCTTCGTGCCGCTGGTGAAGATTGGCAAGCATGAGTTGCGCGCTTCGACATCCATCGGCATCGGGCTGTACCCCGAGGATGGTGACGCGGCTTACGGGCTCATGAAGTGCGCTGATACGGCGATGTACAACGCCAAGCGCAGCGGCCGCAATCAGTTCCACTTTTTCTCCGCGCGTCAGTCTGCAGCAGCCCAGCGTCAGATGCATATCGAGAAACGCCTGGTGACCGCGCTCGAACAGGGCCAGTTGTCGCTGGTCTATCAACCCCTTGTCGATTATGGCAAGCGTGCCGTCTATGGCATGGAAGCGCTGCTGCGCTGGCATGATCCTGCTGTGGGCGATATTGATCCTGCCGCATTTCTCCCGGTGGCCGAAGAGGCTGATCTTATCCTGCCGATCGGTGAGTGGGTGCTGCTCAATGCCATGCGGCAAAATCGTCTCTGGCAGGAGGCTGGCAAGCCGCTATTGCCGGTTTCGATCAATCTTTCGCCGCGCCAGTTTCGCCACAAGAATCTGGTCGGCAGTCTGCGTGCGATCCTAGCCGAAACTGGCCAGCCCGCCCGATTGCTCGAGCTGGAAATCACCGAAGCCGCGCTGGCCCAGGATATCGAGGCAGGACGTGCGCGCATCAAGGAAATCGCCGCGCTGGGTGTGCGGCTGGCCATCGACAACTTTGGTACCGGTGCCACGAATCTCGTCGCGCTCAGGCGCTTGCCGATCGGTCGGCTCAAGATCGACCGGCGTTTCGTCGGTGCCTTGCCCGACGACCGGGATGCGCAGGCTGTTGTTGCCGCCAGCATCGGTCTGGCACGCGGCCTGGAACTCGACATCGCCGCCGCCGGTGTCGAAACTGTAGCTCAGCGTGATGCCCTGCTGGCGCTGGGCTGCCAGCGTTTTCAAGGCTATTTGTTTGCCCGGCCGCAACCGGGCAAGAACGAAGCGGCGCTGTTCGCGCCCACCGGCATGGAGTGAATGAACATGAACTCGCTACCCCGATTGCCATCGAGACTGCCGCAGGTCGGCACCACCATTTTCACCGTCATGTCGCGGCTCGCCACCGAGCACGGTGCGATCAATCTTTCACAGGGCTTTCCGGATTTCTCGCCGCACGCCTTGTTGCTGGAGCGCGTCGCACACCACATGGCCATGGGTGCCAATCAATACCCGCCGATGGCTGGCGTGCTACCGCTACGTGAGGTCATTGCCGAAAAGCTGGAGACGCTCTACGGCGCGCACTACGATGTCGAAACCGAGATTACCGTGACGGCTGGCGCGACGCAGGCAATTTTTACCGCCATCGCCGCCTGCGTGCGGTCGGGCGACGAGGTGATCGTCTTTGCTCCGGTGTATGACAGCTACCTGCCGGCCATCGCCTTGCAGGGTGGTACGGCGCGCGTGGTGAATCTGCGACCGCCGGCTTTCCGCCCCGACTGGACCGAGGTCGCCGCCGCCATCGGGCCGCGCACCCGCATGATCATCCTCAACACCCCGCATAACCCCACCGGCACGGTGTGGACGCTGGCCGACATGGCCGATCTCGGCAGGCTGGTGCGCGATACCGACATCGTGCTGCTGGGCGACGAGGTCTATGAGCACATCGTCTTTGCCGATGGCCCCACGGCAGGCCGCCACGAGAGCCTGGCGCGTTATGCGGAACTGCGCGAGCGCAGCTTTGTCGTATCGAGCTTCGGCAAGACCTTTCACATTACCGGCTGGAAAGTGGCCTACTGCGCCGCGCCGGCCGCGCTGATGGCAGAGTTTCGCAAGGCGCACCAATTCATTGTGTTCACCGTGCATCATCCCTCGCAATTGGCGCTCGCGGACTTCATGCGCGCCGAACCGGGTTTCGCTGCGGAGTTGGCGAACTTCTATCGGCAGAAGCGTGACTTCTTCCGCCAGCAGTTGGCGGGTTCCCGCTTCGAATTGCTGCCCTGCGATGGCACTTACTTCCAACTGGCGCGCTATGACAAGATCAGCGCTCAACCCGATGCCGAATTTGTGCGCTGGCTCACCATCGAAAAAGGCGTGGCGGCGATCCCGGTTTCGGCCTTCATGCCGGATGGCAGCGACCACGGACTGATCCGTTTTTGCTTCGCCAAGAATGACGCGACACTGGCGGCGGCGGGGGAGAAATTGCGCGCGGTTTGAACCGTCCTGCCAGCGCCGACTTTTTCAGGGCAGAAAAATCTTCAGGTTTGCGCCATGATCATTGGTGAGTTCGACACGGCCGTGTCGTCCGGAGGGAGTGGCATGGCGCGCGGCGATCAGCCGGGCGAAGGTTAACCCCAATCCTGTGCCCCCGCTACCCTGGTTGCCTGACTGGACGACGGCACCGATCAGGACCAGTTCGGGAAATCCCGCACCGTCATCTGAAACACTGAAACAGATACCGCCAGTCGCCGGGACATTGAGGCTCAGTGTGATACGGGTGCGTGCGTGACGCAGGGCATTGCGCAACGCATCGAGCAGGGCCAGCTTGACGAGGTAAGCGTCGAAGGCCCAGGCACCGAGCGTGGTGGCAGCACCTCGATCAATGTTGAGCGCAATCCCGTCAGGCAACGGGCCGAGTTCGGCAACGAGATCGTCGATGAAGTCGGCAAGATCGTGGTCATCGATAGCGAGTCGCAACTGGCCGCCCTGGGCGCGATAGAGGGTCAGGAGCTCGGTGAGCTGGTTGGCGATGCGGGCGACACTGGCGCGTGCCGAGGAAAAGTCGGCTGTAGCGGGACGGCGTTCCGCTACGGTCAGTTGCACCCCCAGTGCCAGGAGTGCGTTTTTGGCGTCATGAATCGCGGCGGCCACCAGTGAATCGATGGGTGCATCCATCATTCGTCCAGTAGCGGCGAATCACGCGGGGCGACCTTGCGGTAGAAGCTGCTGACCTCGGCGAGCTTGGGGTGCGCCGCATTGACCTGGCGTGCCTGCAGGATATAACGGTAAGCGCGTGCCACGCTATCGTTGTCCGTGCCATTCCGGTGGGCATACATCAGCAGCGCCAGAGCGGCGTTGAGGGCAATCTGCGCGTTGTTGGTGAGTCGGTCGGCGGCTTCAGTGAGCATGGCGATGGCCTGATCGAGTTGGCCTGCCTTGGCCAGTGCCACGGCGTCATTGTTCAGCTTGATCATGCGCTTGCGGGTGGCTTCGATAAAGATCGTGCCTTCGTCCGTCAGACCGGCCGCGGCAAACACGGCCTGCGCCTGGGCCAGAACGGTGTCGTTTTCATGGTGGTCCTCGGCGACGGTCTTGATGATGTTTTTCGCCTCTTCCGGCTGGCCACCGGCGAAGCAGGCCTGAGCGACCTCGAGTGCCGTTTTTGCATCGAGGTTGGTCGTGCGCTGGACATCCAGCGCACGACCGAGGGCAGCCTTGGCAGCCTCCGGATTGCCGGCGCGTACATGCACTTGGCACTCGACTGCCGCTTGGCGTGCCGTCAGTTCAGACGAACGTGAAAAAGCATTGCCCATGTCTTTGACAGCAGCCAGCGCCTCGGTGGTCTTGCCCTGCTCGACGCAACTCTTGGCCAGGCCGGCGTAGTCGTCGTGACTCTTGAAAAAGCCGCTGCGGTCTTTTTCCACCACGCGCTTGAAAGCGCTTTCGGCACGCTCGAAATCCTGATTTTCGAGGGCGAGACTGCCCAGTTCGCGCGTGCGCCGCGTCGAGGGGGCCACTTTCAGGGCTTGCTCGACGATCTCCTGTGCCGCCGCCTTGTCGGTTTTCGCCAACAGGTTGGCAAGCGAATCGTAGGCGGCAAGATAGTTGGGATAGGCGACGAGCGCTTGCTCGAACATCTGCCGTGCTTCACTGTCCTGCCCGCTTGCGAGTTGCGCGCGGGCGAGGCCGACCACTGCCCAAGGGGTGGAGCGCTGTTGCAAAACAGTTTCGTACAGGGTGCGCGCTTCATCGGCTTTGCCTTCGATCAGCAGCAATTCACCCTTCAGTCGCTGAACGTCGAGCACGTAGCGACCACTGGCAGCGATCAGCGTGTCGCAGGTGGTGAGCGCCTTGGCGCGATCACTATCTTTGCCTGGCCCCATCCAGCGATAGATCGGTTGCAGCGCGGTTTTCTTTTCGAAGATGCGGGCCAGCCGCGTACCAAGTATTTCCGCAGTGAAGGGTTTGAGCAGGTAGTCGTCCGGGGTGTATTCGGCGGCGGTGGCGACCTGCTCGTAGCCGGTTTCGCCGGTGACCATGAGAAAGGCGGTGGTGAGCGGCAGCAGTTCCTTGCGTCGCACCAATTCGAGGAGTTGCTGGCCGTCGGCACCCTGGCCGAGGTTGTAGTCGCAGACAATCAGGCCGTAACGCTGCCGGCTTATGCGTTCGATGGCCTCCTTGACATTGCGCGCCGTGTCGCAATGTTCGAGGCCGATGTCCGCCAACTGGATGCGCATGGCAGAGCGCATCTCGGGCATGTCGTCGATCAGCAGGCCGTACTTGTCGCGAAGATCCATGGCGAAATATTACCGGCTGATTGGCCTGTAGCGAATCCGTTTCGGTTTGGCGCCCTCTTCGCCCAGACGCTTGCGCTTGTCCTCTTCGTATTCCTGGTAGTTGCCGGCGAAGAAATTCCACTGCGAGTCACCCTCGGCGGCGAGGATGTGGGTACAGATGCGGTCGAGAAACCAGCGGTCATGCGATATGACCAGTACGCAGCCGGCAAATTCGAGCAGGGCATCTTCGAGCGCACGTAGGGTTTCGACGTCAAGGTCGTTCGACGGCTCGTCGAGTAGCAGCACGTTGCCGCCGGCGATCAGCGTCTTGGCCAGATGCAGGCGGCCACGTTCGCCGCCGGAAAGGTTGCCGACCTGCTTGCCCTGGTCACCGCCCTTGAAGTTGAAGCGGCCGATGTAGGCGCGGCTGGGGGTTTCAAACTTGCCGACGGTGAGGATGTCGGAGCCGCCGGAGATTTCTTCGAAAACGGTTTTCGTGCCATCGAGTGCGTCGCGCGACTGATCCACGTAGGCCAGCTTTACCGTCCCGCCAACGCCGACTTTTCCGCTGTCGGGTTGCTCCTTGCCGGTGATCATGCGGAACAGCGTGGACTTGCCCGCGCCGTTGGGGCCGATGATGCCGACGATAGCACCGGGTGGCACGCTGAAGGATAGATTGTCGATCAGCAGGCGGTCGCCGTAGGCCTTGCTGACACCTTCGAAGGTGATGACCTCATTGCCGAGGCGTTCGCCGGGCGGGATGAAGATTTCCTGTGTCTCGTTGCGCTTCTGGTGTTCTTGACTCGATAGTTCTTCGAAGCGTGCGATGCGTGACTTCGACTTGGCCTGACGCGCCTTCGGGTTGCTGCGCACCCATGCCAGTTCCTCTTTCATGGCTTTCATGTGGGCGTCGATCTGCTTCTGTTCGGTTTCCAGCCGCGCTTCCTTCTGCTCCAGCCACGAGGAATAGTTGCCCTTCCACGGGATGCCGTGGCCGCGGTCGAGTTCGAGAATCCATTCGGCCGCGTTGTCGAGGAAGTAGCGATCGTGGGTGACGGCGACGACGGTGCCGGGAAAGCGCACGAGGTATTGCTCGAGCCAGTCGACCGATTCGGCGTCGAGGTGGTTGGTTGGCTCGTCGAGCAGCAGCATGTCGGGGCGTGACAGCAGCAGGCGGCACAGGGCGACGCGGCGTTTCTCGCCGCCGGAGAGGGGGGCGATCTTGGCGTCCCAAGGCGGCAGGCGCAGCGCATCGGCGGCGATTTCGAGTTGCGTCTCGCTATCTGCACCAGCGACCGAAATGATCGCTTCGTATTTGGCCTGATCTTCGGCGAGTTTGTCGAAGTCGGCATCGGGTTCGGCATAGGCGGCGTAGATTTCTTCCAGCTTCTGCTTGGCTTCCATGACTTCGCCCAAGCCCGCCTCGACTTCCTCGCGCACGGTTTTCTCGGGATCGAGCTGCGGCTCCTGCGGCAGGTAGCCGATGGAAATGCCCGGCAGATGCTGCACCTCGCCGTCGTATTCCTTGTCGGCACCCGCCATGATGCGTAGCACGGTAGATTTGCCAGAACCGTTGAGGCCGAGCAGGCCGATCTTGGCACCGGGGAAGAAGGACAGCGAGATGTCCTTGATGATCTGCCGCTTCGGCGGGACTATTTTGCTCACGCGGAGCATCGACATTACGTATTGGGCCATGAATCAGAATCCTGTAAAGAGAAAATCCAGCGCGGCGAGGATTTCGTCGCGCTGTGGGGAAAGGTTCGCGACGGGGGTCTTGAGAGCACGGCGCGGAACCGTGGCGAGTTCCTGAGTCAGCATGACCACGGTCAATCCG
>CAIYZZ010000318.1 GCA_903930805.1 uncultured Rhodocyclaceae bacterium
CGAAGCAGTAACTAAAATACGTCCTTGGGCGGTAGATGTGAGTAGCGGCGTTGAAACCGCCAAGGGTCTCAAGGATGCCGACAAGATCGCCGCCTTTGTTGCGGCTGTGAGAACAGCAGATTCCAGATATTCAAATGCCAGATAATAAATACAACATGCCGGATGATCGCGGGCATTTTGGAAAGTATGGCGGTATTTTTGTTGCCGAAACGCTGATTCCGGCCTTGGCGGAACTTAATGCGGCATACGAGACCGCGAAAAACGATCCGGCATTCCGCACCGAATTCGAGTACGAACTCGCTCATTACGTTGGTCGCCCCAGTCCTATTTACCACGCCAGGCGTTGGTCGGAGCGCCTCGGCGGTGCGCAGATCTACCTGAAGCGCGAAGATCTCAACCATACCGGCGCCCACAAGATCAATAACTGTATCGGCCAGGCCCTGCTGGCCCGTCGCATGGCGAAGCCGCGCGTGATTGCCGAGACCGGTGCCGGACAGCATGGGGTGGCAACGGCTACCGTTGCAGCGCGCTACGGCATGGAGTGCATGGTCTACATGGGTAGCGAAGACGTCAAGCGTCAGGCTGCCAACGTCTACCGCATGAAACTGTTGGGAGCGACCGTGGTGCCGGTCGAGTCTGGCTCAAAAACCCTCAAGGATGCCCTCAACGAGGCGATGCGCGACTGGGTGACGAATGTTGGCAATACCTTCTATATCATCGGTACGGTTGCGGGACCGCACCCGTATCCGATGATGGTGCGCGACTTCCAGTCGGTGATTGGCCGCGAATGCATAGGCCAAATGTCGGCGCTGGCGGGACGGCAACCCGATCAGGTGATTGCCTGCGTCGGTGGCGGTTCCAATGCCATGGGTATTTTCTACGACTACATTTCCCGTCACGAGGTCAAACTGGTGGGCGTCGAGGCGGCGGGCCACGGCCTGAGCACAGACAAGCATGCCGCATCGCTGACCATGGGACGCCCCGGTGTGCTGCACGGCAATCGCACCTATTTATTGCAAGATGCCAACGGTCAAATCATTGAGACCCACTCGATTTCCGCTGGTCTGGACTATCCCGGTGTTGGTCCAGAACATGCGTGGCTTAAAGATTCCGGTCGCGCTGAGTACGTCACCGTGACGGATGATGAGGCGATCGCGGCCTTTCACGATTTGTGTCGCGAGGAGGGCATCATCCCGGCACTCGAGTCAAGCCACGCGCTGGCCTATGCAACACGACTGGCACCGACACTGTCAAAAGACAAAATCCTGCTGGTCAATCTCTCCGGACGGGGCGACAAGGATATGCATACTGTCGCCGAAAAATCGGGTATCCAGTTTTAATTATGTCGAGAATAGCTGCTAAATTTTCGGAACTTAAGTCAGCAGGTCGCAAGGCGTTGATTCCGTTCATCACTGCCGGAGATCCGGAACCTGGCCAGACCCTGACGCTGATGCGAGCTCTGGTCGATGGCGGAGCGGACATCATTGAACTCGGTGTGCCGTTTTCCGATCCGATGGCTGACGGGCCGACCATCCAGCGGGCTTCCGAACGTGCTCTGGCTTATGGCGTCAGTTTGCGTATCGTGCTGGGCATGGTGCATCAATTCCGCAAAACCGACGCGACGACCCCGGTTGTGTTGATGGGCTATGCCAATCCTATCGAAGCCTACGGTGCTGCGATCTTTGCCAGTGATGCGAAAGTTGCAGGCGTTGATGGCGTGCTGATTGTCGATTACCCGCCGGAAGAGTGTGTTGAGTTTTCGCGCCTGATGAAAGAGGCTGACATCGATCCAATCTTCCTGCTCGCGCCGACCTCGGTTGCGGCACGCTTTACCGATGTAGCCAAACTCGGTAGTGGCTACATCTATTACGTTTCTCTCAAGGGCGTCACCGGATCGGCGGCGATTGACCTGGATGAAGTGGCGCGACGTATTCCGGCCATCCGCGACAAGGTCGGCATGCCGGTCGGTGTTGGTTTTGGCATTCGCGATGCTGCCACTGCAGCGCGGATTGCTAGTGTCGCTGACGCAGTCGTAATCGGCAGCAAGATCATCGAAACCATCGAGCAGGCGCCGGCAGATGAAGCGCCAGCGCGTGTGACCGCCTTCCTGCGCGAAGTGCGCACGGCCATGGACAAGGGGATAGCAGCATGAGTTGGCTCCAAAAACTGTTGCCACCCAAGATCAAGCGTAGCGAGGGTGTGCGCAAGTCGGTGCCCGAGGGGCTGTGGTGCAAGTGTCCGTCTTGCGAGGCCGTGCTGTATGCGACTGATCTAGCGCAGAATCTCAATGTTTGCCCGAAGTGCAGTCATCATCATCGACTCAAGGCGCGCGAGCGACTGGATCTGTTGCTGGATGCAGAAGGGCGGTTTGAAATCGGCGCCGAGGTGCTGCCGCTCGATTCGCTCAAGTTCAAGGATAGTAGGCGTTACCCGGATCGTCTGGCGGCGGCTAACGAGGACACCGGTGAATCTGACGCGATGGTGGTGATGCAGGGAGCCATCAAGACCCTGCCGGTGGTGGTCGCCTGTTTCGAGTTCGAATTCATGGGTGGTTCGATGGGTTCGGTGGTCGGTGAGCGCTTCGTGCGCGGCGTGAATGTTGCCGTTGAGAATCAGATGCCTTTCATCTGCATCACCGCCTCGGGCGGTGCGCGCATGCAGGAAGGTTTGTTGTCGCTGATGCAGATGAGCAAGACGACTGCCGCCGCGACGCGACTGGCGCGCCACAAGCTGCCTTTTATCACCGTGCTCACTGATCCGACCATGGGTGGTGTTTCCGCGTCCTTCGCTTTTGTGGGCGATGTGGTGATTGCCGAGCCGGGTGCGCTGATTGGTTTTGCCGGGCCACGCGTGATCGAGCAGACTGTGCGCGAGACTTTGCCTGAAGGTTTTCAACGCGCCGAATTTCTCATTGAAAAGGGTGCGATCGACATGATTGTCGATCGTCGTGAAATGCGCGATCGACTCGCGGCCGTCCTGACCCTGCTGTTGCGCATCCCGGTGGTTTGATGACGGGAAGCCCGGGCCGCAGCAGTCTGGATGATTGGCTGGATCATCTGGAGCGCCTGCACCCGCGTGGCCAGGCGGGTATCGAACTGGGGCTGGAGCGCGTGCAACAGGTCAAGGTTGTCCTGCAACAGCGCCAGACCTGCCCCGTCATCACCGTCGGCGGCACGAATGGCAAGGGTTCGACTTGTGCGCTCATCGAACGCATCCTCCTTTCTGCTGGCTATCGTGTCGGCGTTTACAGCTCACCGCATCTGCTCCGTTACAACGAGCGGGTACGCATCAATGGCATGCCGGCGAACGACGACGATTTTTGCACCGCGTTTGCGCGGGTCGAGCGTGCGCGTGGCGAAGTGCCGCTGACTTACTTCGAGTTCGGTACGCTGGCGGCTTGGGAGATGTTCGCCGCTCAATTGTTACCTGGGTTACCTGGGCTCGACGCGATCATCCTCGAAGTGGGTCTGGGCGGGCGGCTCGACGCCACGAATGTTTATGACGCCGACTGTGCCATCGTTACCACCGTGGCGCTCGATCACATGGATTATCTGGGAGCGACGCGCGAGGCGATCGGGCGCGAGAAGGTCGGTATTTGTCGCCCCGACCGGCCGCTGATCTGTGGCGATGCAGATCCGCCGCAAAGCCTGATGGATGCTTGCCGCTTGGTTTGCCGTCCTACCAGCGCCGACTTTTTGTGCAACGGTCGAGACTTCGGTTTTACCAAGCAGGAAGGGCAATGGCAATACTGGGGCCGCAACGGAAAAAAGTTGGGTGGCCTGGCCTTTCCGGCCTTACGTGGCGATTGCCAGCTGAGCAACTCGGCATGCGCCATCGCGGCCATCGACACGTTGCACGACCGCCTGCCGGTGACGGCACAGGATATCCGGCGTGGCCTGTCCGAGGTCGAGATTGCAGGACGTTGCCAGGTCTTGCCGGGCCGGCCGCAGATCGTGCTCGACGTTGCCCACAACCCACAGGCGGCGGCGGCCCTCGCCGCGAGTCTGGGTGGCATGGGCTTTGCCCGCACCACTTGGGCAGTATTTGGCATGATGGCGGACAAGGATATTGCCGGAGTGGTCGAAGCAATCAGGCACCGCGTCGACCGCTGGCTCCCATGCGACCTGCCGGGGCAGCGTGCTGCGACCGCCGTCAGCCTCGCCGGGATCATCGAAAAACTCGGTGTTGGCGGGACGGCAGATGTATTCGTATCGCCCTCCGCCGCGCTTGGTTTTGCGCGAGATAACGCGAGCAGCGATGATAGAATCCTCGCCTTCGGATCGTTCCTGACAGTGGCGGATGTGATGCGTTCTTTCAGCCTTAAGGCCTGAACATGGCACAAGAAGACAAGCACAACGACTCACACGAATTAGACCCGTCGGATCAAGCGACGCAGTTGAAGAAGCGCGCGCGCCGGCGCCTGATTGGCGCCATGGCTTTGGCACTGCTGGCGGCCGTTACCCTGCCGATGGTGATGGACCACAAACCGTCACCGCCCCTCAAGGATATTCAGGTGCGTATTCCCAGTCCTGATGAGGGTGTGACGCAGCGCGTGGCCCCAAAGCCAAGGCAAGAGAAGCTTGCGCCGCCTGCCGAGCCAGTTTCACCGATCAAACCTTCCGTCAAGGAGGAGATGACGCCGCAACCCGCCAAACCGGTGGAAAAGTCCGAGACCAAGCCGATCACCAAACCTGAGCCGAAGCCGGAACCCAAAGTGGAACCCAAGCCCGAGGTCAAGCCGGAAGACAAAGCAGCTACCGAATCCTGGGAGGTGCAACTGGGCGCCTATCAAAATCCGGCTAGCGTCACGATTCTTGTCGGCAAGCTGAAGCAGCTTGGCATACCAACCTATACGGAAAAAGTCGAAACACCGGCGGGTGCGCGCACGCGGGTGCGCGCCGGGCCGTTCCCATCTCAGGAGACCGCCGAGAATGCGCACACGCGCATCAAGATCGTTGGTGTCGATGGTCCGGTAGTCAGGAAGCCATGATGGGGTTGATTCGGTCGCCGTGACGGTTTTCGATTATGTTGTGCTCGGCGTGGTGGCATTGTCACTGCTGATCGGTGTATGGCGTGGTGTGGTGAACGAAATTCTGGCATTGGTCGCGTGGGTGCTGGCTTTCGTCGCCGCACGTACCTGGGCAACACCGGTGGGCGAGATAGTGGCAGCCGAATTGGCCGAACCCGTTTGGCGACAGGTGTCTGGATTTCTCATCATCTTTGTTGTTGTACTGATATTGTTCGCGCTGGCGCGTTGGCTTGTCTCGCTGCTCCTGAAAGCGGTTGGCTTGGCACCGCTGGATCGGGTTCTGGGCGCGTTGTTTGGCGTTGCGCGCGGGGTTTTGGTGGTATGGGTCATGGTGTTGCTGGCAGGGTTGTCCTCCTTGCCGCAACAACAATGGTGGCGGCAGGCGGTATTGGCGCCGCCGCTGGAAACGGCGGTGCTTGCGGCCAAACCCTGGCTGCCACCGGATTTGGCAAAACGGATTCGTTATCGATAGGGTGAGACGATGTGCGGCATTCTTGGTGTGGTCGCTACCACGCCGGTAAATGAGTTGCTCTACGATGGGTTGCAAGTACTGCAGCATCGCGGCCAGGATGCTGCCGGTATCGCCACGGCTGAAGGTGGTCGCTTCCATATGTACAAGGGCCCTGGCTTGGTGCGCGACGTCTTCCGCACCCGCAACATGCGGGACCTGATTGGCAACTGGGGCATCGCCCACTGTCGCTACCCGACGGCTGGCTCGGCTTCCAATTCCGCCGAGGCGCAGCCCCTCTACGTCAATTCGCCTTTCGGTTTGATGCTGGCGCACAACGGCAACCTGACCAACGCCGAGCCATTGAAGCGCGATATGTTTTTGCAGGATTTGCGGCACATGAACACCAACTCGGATTCCGAGGTGCTGTTGAATGTGCTGGCACATGAATTGCAAGTCGCTTCGACGAAATACCAGGTCGATGCCGAAACCATTTTCAAGGCAGTGGCTGGCGTGCATCGTCGTGTCAAGGGCGCCTACGCGGTGGTGGCGATGATCGCCGGTTACGGCCTACTCGCCTTCCGCGATCCCTATGGCATCCGGCCGCTGGTGATTGGCCGGAACGAGACACCACAGGGCATGGAATATCTGGTCGCCTCGGAAAGCGTCGCCATCGACACGCTCGGTTTCCACTTCCTGCGCGATGTCGAGCCGGGTGAAGCGGTGCTGATCGACACGCGCGGCCAATTCGTTAGCCGCCAGTGCGCCGAAAAGACCATCCATGCGCCTTGCATGTTCGAGTTTGTCTATCTGGCGCGCCCCGATTCGTTGATGGATGGAGTCTCGGTGTATGAGTCGCGCGTCAAGATGGGCGAGTTTCTCGCCGACAAGATTCGCCACACCATGCCGCACCTCGCTATCGATGCAGTGATCCCGATTCCTGATTCGAGCCGGCCGTCGGCGCTCGAACTGGCCCGACGGCTCGATGTGCCCTTCCGTGAGGGTTTCGTGAAAAATCGCTATATCGGCCGCACCTTCATCATGCCGGGGCAGGCATCACGCCGCAAATCGGTGCGGCAGAAGCTCAACGCCATTGCGCAGGAATTTCGCGGCAAGAATGTGCTGCTGGTCGATGATTCCATCGTGCGTGGCACCACTAGCCGCGAAATCATTCAGATGGCGCGCGACGCCGGTGCGAAAAAAGTCTATTTCGCTTCCGCCAGTCCGCCGGTGCGGCACGCCAACGTCTATGGTATCGACATGCCAAGCCGTGCCGAGTTGATCGCCGCTTACCGCAGCGACGAGGAGATTCGTCGCGAGATTGGTGCCGATGCCTTGATCTATCAGGATCTCGAAGCTCTGAAGAATTCTGTGCATGCCGTCAATCCAGCGCTGACGCGTTTCGATACTTCCTGCTTCGACGGCCAGTACATTACCGGTGACGTCAGCCCGGATTATCTCGCCAGCGTCGAAAGTGCGCGCGGCAAACCAGGCAGGGACGACAGCGAAGGCGGCCAACTCGACCTCAATCTGGTGACATCCGAATGAGCGAAAATGAACGAAAAAGCGCAGTTCCACATTGATACGCTGGCGGTACGCGCCGGCCAAGAGCGCAGCCAGTTCGGCGAACATGCCGAGGCGCTTTATCTCACCTCCAGCTTTGTCTTCGACAATGCGGCGCAGGCGGCGGCACGTTTTTCCGGTGCGGAGGAAGGTAACGTCTATTCGCGTTTCACCAATCCCACCGTTACGATGTTCCAGGAGCGGCTCGCCGCACTGGAAGGTGCGGATGCCTGCCTTGCTACTGCCAGCGGCATGGCGGCGATTCTTTCAACGGTCATGGCCTTGCTCAAGTCTGGCGACCATATCGTTGCCGCGCGCGGCATCTTTGGTGCCAGCCAGCAACTCTTCGGCACCATCATGCCTCGCTTCGGCGTCGATACCAGTTTCATTCCTGGCAGCACGCCGGCAGCTTTCAAGGTGGCGCTGAAACCGAATACGAAACTGGTCTTCATCGAAACACCGTCAAACCCGCTGACCGAAGTTTTCGACATTACCGCCCTGGCCGAGCTTGCGCACGCGGCGGGAGCACTGCTCGTCGTAGACAACTGTTTCTGCTCGCCGGCGTTGCAACGCCCGCTTGACTTTGGTGCCGATCTAGTGATCCATTCCGCCACCAAGTATCTTGATGGCCAGGGGCGTGTGCTGGGTGGTGCCGTGTGCGGTGGCAAGGGTCTCATCGAGGAAGTATTCAAGTTCCTGAGGACGGCAGGGCCGACACTCTCAGCGTTCAATGCCTGGGTGATTCTGAAAGGCCTCGAAACATTGAAGATCCGCATGCTGGCCCAGTCGGCGAGTGCGCTTGATCTCGCACGTCGGCTGGAAGCGCATCCGGCCGTGGCGCGGGTGTTTTATCCCGGCTTGCCCTCGCATCCACAGTATGCGCTCGCCATGCGCCAGCAGGCCACCGGCGGCGGGATCGTTGCTTTTGAAGTCAAGGGTGGCAGAGAAGAAGCGTGGCGTGTCATCGATGCGTGCAAACTGCTTTCGATCACCGCCAACCTGGGTGATGTGAAAACCACCCTGACGCATCCGGCCTCCACGACCCACGGTCGTATTTCTCCCGAGGCGCGTGCCGAGTCGGGCATTACCGAAGGATTGCTGCGCATCGCTGTCGGCCTGGAGGCGGTGGACGACATCGAAGCCGACCTGCTGCATGGGTTGGCGGGCTGCTAGAATCGCCGCCCGGCCACCTTGATGTGCCGTCCGTTTTTCATCTCAGATCGCCATGAAACGTTCCCGTTTTTCCCGCCGTACCAAGCAGACCCCGGATACTGATGAGTTGATTCGCCTCGCCACACAGTTAAGTCTGTCGGGTAGTCGGCTCGAGGATGACTTCTGGGAGCGCAGGCTGGCAGGGCTCATCGATCGTCTGCTCGCTGGCAACGACGAGACGGCCATGAATGCTGCCCTCGATCATCTGTATGGTGCCGGTGGCCGGGCCTACGACGAATTGGCCGATATGGTTGAGTCCTGCGCCGAGTGCGGTCATCATGCGATGGCGGGTGCGGGTGTGGATCAGGATGTGCTGTTGTTTGCTGCCCCTGTGCTGGCCTGGTCGCGCTATGCGATTCCTGCCGGCCCGATTGCGCCCGAGGTGCTATCCAATCTGCGTGTGCAACTGCAAGCCCATGTCCTGGCCGCAGATGTACGCTTCGGCCTCGCCGACTTTTTTTACAGCCCAGATCAACTGCCGCAAAGCTACTGCGACACGGCGGCATTGACCGAAAAACTGACCAAGGCTGCGCTGCACGGACGCGATCTCAAACTCGACGCGGGCCAAATGGCTGAGACCATGAGTTTTCTCTCGGATACCCGTTACCTGATTGGCGTGGTTTGCGCGCCGACCGGTACCCCTTTGTTTCGCTGGCAGGAAGAGGACGGCAATCGCACCGACGCACACAAGCAGTGGCGCGCGCAGGGCGGCGAAGCGCTGCGCCCGCTGTTGCCAGCCTGCGCGCTTGAGCCCTTGTTGCCGCAGTCCTTCCACGCCGCAGTCCGCGAAGCTGACCGCGCCTCGCGGCCATATTCACTGCGCTCTGCAGTGGCGTTTCTGCAAACTACGCTCAACGTGTCGGCCGCCAATCTGCGTGCCGTGGTTGCACCCTATTATGATCGGCAGATCGAGGAGTTTCGCGTCGGTTTTACGCTCGGTGAAGCTGTCGAGGTAGTGCATGGCGTTGTCTGGCCTCTGCTCGAAAACGAGGAAGAGGCGGCTGAAGCGCCAGGGCAGATTGAAGCCGTGTTGCGCGAGGCGGGCGTCCATGAAGTGCTAGTGCTGGACCATCGTTTTCCCCTGGAGTACTGCGACGATTGCGGTGCCCCCCTGTACCCGAACCCGGACGGTGAGCCTGTTCACGCCGAACTGCCCGAACAGGAAGAAGAGGCGGCTCCCCGTCACCTGCATTGAACCATGGCTGCGTTGTCAAGTCTCGATGAACTGATCGGGGCCTTGCGCTGTTTGCCCGGGGTGGGGCCGAAGTCTGCTCAGCGCATGGCCTATCACCTGCTGCAGCATGATCCGCGCGGTGCCGAACGCTTGGGAAGGGCGCTGGATATGGCTCTCAGAACCCTGCGTCGTTGCGAGCGCTGCAATAGCTTTACCGAGGCCGAGGTGTGCGAGCGTTGCCTGTCACCCAAGCGCGACTCGTCGCAGCTTTGCGTGGTGGAAATGCCAGCCGACCTCAATACGGTGGAGCAGACCCATGCCTATCGTGGCCTCTACTATGTGCTGATGGGGCGACTCAGTCCCCTTGACGGTGTTGGACCGCGGGAGTTGGCTTTTGATCGGCTGCTTGCACGCGCCGGCGACGGTGTGGTGAAAGAAGTGATTCTCGCCACTAACCTGACGAACGAGGGTGAAGCGACGGCGCATTACCTCTCGGAAATGCTTCACGCCCGGGGCATCAAGGTCAGTCGCATAGCGCGTGGTCTGCCGCTGGGCAGTGAACTCGAATACTCGGATGCCGCCAGTGTGGCGCAGGCACTGCTGGAACGACGGGATTACTGATCGAATTATGGAAGCGCACCAGGGTGGTGCATTCTTTTCATTCGAGAGTACAAGGCTAAACGCCAAAGCATAGGACCGAGCTAAGTTGCCCTTTAATCCCGTTGTGGACTTGGGTATAATCGATCGGTTTTTTGCATTTGCATTCTCACTTTTCAGGAAATCCACCATGAGTTGTGACGACAAAGTGGACTGTGGCAGGCGTCGGTTGTTGGTTGCGACATCGGTCGCCGGAGGCGTGGCGGGCGTAGCCGCCGCCATACCGTTTGTCAGCACCTTTGCCCCCTCCGAACGCGCAAAATCAGCCGGTGCCCCTGTTGAAGTTGATATTAGCCAGATTGCCCCCGGGCAGATGATGACCGTCGAATGGCGCGGCAAGCCGGTGTGGATTATTCACCGTACCAAGGAAATGCTCGACGGCCTGACAAAACTGACCGACAGGATAGCCGACCCGAAGTCGGATCGGCCGATGCAGCCCGAGTATGCCAAAAATGAGCATCGTTCGATCAAGCCGGAGTATCTCGTTGCCGTCGGTATTTGCACGCATCTGGGCTGTTCGCCATCCGAGAAATTCAAAACCGGTGCCGAATCTGGTATCGATGCCGAGTGGACGGGCGGTTTTCTCTGCCCCTGCCACGGTTCAACGTTCGATCTCGCCGGCCGTGTTTACAAGAGCAAGCCGGCACCGGATAACCTTGAGATTCCGCCGCACTATTATCTGTCCGACGCCAAGATTCTGATCGGCGAAGACAAAAAGGGAGCCTAAGGAATGGCGGCTGCGAACGCTGAAAAATATAAATCAGACGGCACGGCCGTCGGAGGATTTCTGGAGTGGGTAGACGCCCGTTTCCCGCTGATGTCGTTGTGGAACGATCATCTGGCTAAATACTACGCACCGAAGAACTTTAACTTCTGGTACTTCTTCGGTTCTCTGGCGCTGATGGTTCTGGTGATGCAGATCGTCACTGGTATCTTCCTGACCATGCACTACAAGCCGGATGCTTCGCTGAATGCTTCCGGCGTGCCGGTGGCCTTTGCCAGCGTCGAGTACATCATGCGCGACGTGCCGTGGGGTTGGTTGATCCGCTATCTGCATTCGACCGGGGCCTCGGCCTTCTTCATCGTCGTCTATCTGCACATGTTTCGCGGCATGCTCTACGGTTCCTACCGCAAGCCGCGCGAACTGGTCTGGATTTTCGGCGTTATGCTCTTCCTGGTGCTGTTCGGCGAGGCCTTCATGGGCTACCTGTTGCCTTGGGGTCAGATGTCTTACTGGGGCGCGCAGGTCATCCTGAACATGCTTTCGGCCATTCCGTTGATTGGTAATGAACTCGCGATCTGGGTGCGTGGCGATTTCGTCGTGAGCGATCCCACGCTGAATCGCATGTTCTCCCTCCACGTCATTGCCATGCCGTTGATTCTGGTCGGTCTGGTTGCCGCCCACATCATGGCGTTGCACGAAGTGGGTTCGAACAACCCGGACGGCGTTGAAATCAAGAAGAAAAAAGGCCCGGATGGCATTCCGCTCGACGGCATTCCCTTCCACCCGTACTACACGGTGAAGGATATCGTTGGCGTCGTGGTCTTCCTGATGGTGTTCTCGATCATCGTGTTCTTCATGCCCGAAGGCGGTGGTTACTTCCTGGAATTCAATAACTTCTTCCCTGCTGATCCGATGGTGACACCGCCGCACATCGCGCCGGTCTGGTACTTCACGCCTTACTACTCGATCCTGCGCGCCAATACGGTGAATTTCTTCTGGATCGACGCAAAACTCTGGGGCGTTATTTTCATGGGTCTCAGCACTATCATCTTCATCTTCCTGCCCTGGCTCGATCGCAGCCCGGTGAAGTCGATCCGTTACCGTGGCCCACTTTACAAGGGTGCGCTGGCAATCTTCGTGGTCTGCTTCTTCATCCTTGGCTACCTCGGCATGCTGGCCCCGACACCGGGTCGCACGCTGGTTTCGCAGGTTTGCACGATCCTCTACTTCGCTTTCTTCCTGCTGATGCCAATTTACACATCGCTGGACAAGTGCAAAGCCGAGCCTGAAAGGGTGACGGCATAATGAAGAAACTCCTTCTTGCGTTGCTGTGCGCACCACTGCTCGCCTTTGCGGCTGGTGCTGAGCTTCATCTCGACAAGGCACCTGACCGCTCTCGCGATTTCCCTGCCCTACAAAATGGCGCGAAGGTATTCGTGAATTATTGCCTCAATTGCCATTCCGCCTCCTATTTCCGTTACAACCGCCTGACCGATATCGGCCTGACGGAGCAGCAGGTCAAGGATAACCTGCTGTTCGCGGCGGACAAGGTCGGGGAAACCATGACCATCGCGATGCGTCGCGCCGATGCAAAGCAGTGGTTCGGCGCGGCTCCGCCCGATCTGACGGTGATTGCCCGTGCGCGCGGCTCCGAGTTTGGTTCCGGTGCTGACTGGCTTTACACTTATTTGCGTGGTTTCTACCGTGACGATGCACGTCCGACCGGTTGGAACAACACGGTATTCGCCAATGTTGGCATGCCGCACGTGCTGTGGGAGTTGCAGGGTGAGCAGGCCATGGGTGCTGATCACAAACTTGCACTGACCAAGCCTGGGAAACTGAAGTCGCAAGAATACGATGCGATGGTTGGTGATCTGGTGGCCTTCCTTACCCATATGGGTGAGCCAATGGCTACTTTTCGCAAGGAACTGGGCGTTATCGTCCTGATTTTCCTCGCTGTTCTGTTTGTCTTCTCGTATGCACTCAAGCGTGAATACTGGAAAGACATTCATTAATCAAGCAATGTGACCATAAACTATGGGGCATCGAGATATGAATCCACCCGTGCGTCGCGTGGTGCGTGATTCCGATTATTCCTGGGGAACAAGTGCCATGATGAACCTGTACTCGGGCACGACCTGTCCGTTCAGTCATCGTTGCCGCATCGTCCTCTACGAAAAGCAGATGGACTTTCAGGTGATTGATGTCGATCTCTTCAACAAGCCTGAAGACATCGCGGTGATCAATCCGTACAACCGGGTACCGGTGCTGGTTGATCGCGACCTTGTGCTCTACGAGTCGAACATCATCAACGAGTACATTGATGAGCGCTTTCCTCATCCACAACTGATGCCGCCCGATCCGCAAACGCGGGCCAAGGCGCGCCAACTTTTGCATACGATGGAGCACGAGTTGTTCAGCCATATCGACGCCCTTGAGCGTAGCCTCAAATCGGCCGACAAATCGCGGACTCATATACGCGACCGACTAGTCGAACTGGTGCCGTTGTTCTCGAAGCAAAAGTTTCTGCTTGGTGACGATTTTTCGATGCTCGATGTGGCGATTGCACCCCTGCTGTGGCGCCTCGATCACTATGGCATCGAACTGCCGAAGACTGCTGCGCCGGTGATGAAATTTGCAGAGCGTATCTTTTCGCGCCAAGGTTTCATCGACGCGCTGACGCCATCGGAAAAGGTGATGCGCCGCTGATCTGGCGGGGCATTACCTCGGTCAGTGATGTTTACCACCAAGCCGTATCTCATCCGCGCTATCCATGAATGGTGCGCTGATGAGGGGTTTACGCCCTATCTGGCGGTGCAAGTCGATGAACGTACGCGCGTGCCACGCGAATTTGTTCGCGACGGGCAGATTGTTCTAAATGTTTGTGCCGACGCCACCCATCAATTACAGATGGGCAACGATGAGATCAGTTTCCAGACCCGCTTCAATGGGGCGTCGTTTCCTGTACTTGTTCCGGTAGCCGCCGTGGTGGCGATTTATGCCCGGGAAAACGGCCAAGGCATGGCCTTCGAGGCCAACTCGAGCACCCAAATTGCTGACATTGAAAACGCCGAAAAAGTCGGCGCTAGCGTGGCGGTTGAAGCAGATCAGGACAACGCCAAACAGGAACCCGTTGCCAAGCGTGGCAGTCACCTGACCCGCATCAAGTAGGTCTGCTACTTCGACTCAATCGCCCAGAGTCTTTAGCGCACGCCCAAGAAACTGCTCCGGAATTTCCCGCAGCACACACTTGTACTTGCCGAGCGCTAATTTTGTAGCAGGCTGGTTAGCGGCTGGGGCGGCGTTTTTCGAGTGCGGCGGCAGCTTCTTTCTTGGTGCGGGGTGCGGGTGCTTTGCGCCGGGTCTTTTGTGTCGTTGCAGCTTCTTTCTCGAGGTTTTCTCGCCAAAGCACAAGAATGTTGCCGATGTGTTGGACGGAAGCGCAATTTAGTGCGGTGCAAATTTCCGTCATCAGTGCATTACGTTCATCACGCTCGATGCCGTGAAGCTTGACCTTGATGAGTTCGTGCGAATTCAAGGATGCGTCGACTTCCTTCAAGACAGCAGGCGAAAGACCTTTCTGGCTGATGGAAACGACGGGCTGGAGATGATGGGCGGTGGCGCGCAGGGCGCGACGCTGAATGGGGCTAAGTTCAATCATGATCGGATTCTACCTGTGAGCTGGAAAAAATGAGTTGGACGACCAAACAGAAGAAGAAAAGCAAGATATGGATGACTGAACATGTCAACGATACCTATGTTCAATTGGCGCAGAAAGAGGGTTGGCGCTCACGCGCCATATTCAAGCTCAAAGAAATCGACGAAAAGGATCATCTGCTTAAGCCGGGCATGACGGTCCTCGACCTGGGGGCGACGCCGGGCAGTTGGTGCCAATATGCGGTGAAACGTATCCAGCCGGGCGGGCGCATGATTGCACTGGATCTGCTGAAAATGGAGCCGCTGGTCGGGGTCGATTTTATTCAGGGCGATTTTCGTGATGATGCGGTGCTTGATCAGCTAAAGTCGGCGCTAGCGGGACGGCAGGTAGACCTTGTTTTGTCTGATATGGCACCCAATATGACCGGCATCGCGGCCACGGATAATGCGCAGATGATGTTGTTGGCGGAACTGACACTCGACTTCTCCCGCCAG
>CAIYZZ010000319.1 GCA_903930805.1 uncultured Rhodocyclaceae bacterium
CCGCCGAGGATGCCAATGTTGCCGGTCATCGCCTGCACGGCTGCCGCCATGCGGTTGTACTGTTCGCCATGTGCAGCGCGGCCGGGTGCCCACGAGGCCTTGAGCGCTGCCGGTTTGGTGGTGGCGTACAGGCGTGCGAGTTTGACGATATCTTCAGCCTTCACACCGCAGATCCGTTCGGCCCAGGCCGGTGTCTTGGGTGTCTGGTCGTACTTGCCCAAGATGTAATCCTTGAAGTTCTCCTGCCCTCTGGCCCAAGGGGGCATGGTGCCACCATCCATGCCCTGGCAATACTTGTCGATGAATTTCTGATCCTGCAGGTTCTCGCTGAAGATGACATGGGCCATCGCCGCCAGTAGCGCGGCGTCGGTGTTGGGCTTGAGCGGAATCCACCAGGCACCGTAGGTGGCGGCGGAATCGGTGTATTGCGGATCGACCAGCACGAACTTGCAGCCGCGCTGCTTGGCCAGTCGCATGTAGTAGAAGGTGTTGCCGCCATGGAAGGTATAGGCCGGATTCCAGCCCCACATGATGATCAGCTTGCTGTGGGCGAAAGCGTCGTCCTCGTTGCCGTCCTCGATGGTGCCGAAGGTCATCAGACTGGAGAAAGTGGTGCCCTGATAGCTGGGCACCGACCATGAGTTGGTGCGGCAGCCGAACATGCCGAGGAAGCGGGAGAGCAGACCGTCGATCTGGTCGGATTTATGCAGCACGCCGTAGGAGCTGCCGGCATAGGCCTGATCGAGCATCGCGGTCGGGCCGTATTTCGTTTTGAGCCCGAGCAATTTGCTGGCGATGTGATTCAGCGCTTCATCCCAGCTGATGCGCTTGAACTTGCCTTCACCGCGCTGGCCGACACGCAGCATCGGGTAGAGAAGGCGGTCGGGTGAGTAGATGCGGGCGCGATAGGAACGGCCCCGCAGGCAGGCCCGGAGTTGAGGTTCCTCAATCGTATCCTTGCCGTAAGCACCGTTCTCCTGGTAGCGGCCATCGTCGGTTGATAGTCGCACGATGACGTCGCCCTTCTTGTGCGCCACCAGCATGTGGCGTGCGCCACAATTGTGATCACAACTAGTGACGACGGTGGTGAGCTGGTCGTCGGTAGGGTAGGGCTCGTAGGCGTGGGCCTGAGCTTCCTTCGCCTGCGTCGCGAGTTCAACCAGACCACCGGCGGCAGAGAGCACGCTACCCGCTGCAGCAGTCTTGAGGAAGCTGCGCCGGTTCGGGTTCAGCAGGTCAAGTTTCAGTTTCATGGATTCTGTGCCGCACCAGCTTTGCGATTGCGCGAGTAAGGGTAGGAGACACGGTACCAGGCTCGCCCACCGTGGCAGCCATAGCAAACATCGGCGTTGGCTCCGCCGGCCGCTTCGATGGCCTCGGTGTTGAGGTAATCCACCCGATGGCGGATGGTGCGGGTTTTGGCATGACAAAACAGGCAGTTGTTCTCGTTGTCGCCCTTCACCTGCGGCCAGGGGCCTTTGAGGCCAACCATGATCTGCCAGGGCATCTGGCCATGACACTTGAGGCAAGTGGTTTCAGGGTTGACCTGTTTGCGCAGGGTAAAGCCCATGTCGGTTTGAGGTGTTGAGGTTGCCGAAGCGCCAGACGCTTCTTCGCGTGGGTCGTGGCCTTCATGGCAGGTATTGCAGCGTAGCCGCATCAGTTGCTTGGCGAGCGGCGTGACCATGTGGCGGCGATGGAAGGTTTCCTGTTCGCCCGTATACGTCGAGAGTGTCTGATAGGCTACTTTGGCGTCCGTGCTCATGAATCCGGCAGGTGATGTTGTCCGCACCCGCTCGTCGAGTACTTCGCGATGGCAGGCCAGGCATTGCGCGTCGGTTGCGGCGGCGATGGCGGGCTTGAAGTGCATCGGGCTGTAGATGGCGCGCAGGTGTTGGCCAGCGCGATCAGCGTCTGCAAGGGGCCCGTCACAGCCGATGCCATACCAGACACCCAACGCGGAGGTGACGAGTACTGCGGCAACGAGTAGCCATCTAGGCCTCATGACGCTCTTTATGGCCGGCCCGCAACATCATTTGCGCCAACTCGGCGGCAGAGTGAATGCTCAGTTTTTCCATCAGGTGCAGACGATGAACCTGAACCGTACGCTCGCTAATATTAAGTTGTTGGCCAATGCTCTTGTTGGGCAGCCCTTCGGCGACGAGTCGGGCGACCTCCATTTCGCGGGGGGAGAGTTTCTCCAGTCGTTCTCGCAGGGCTCGCCACGTCGCATATTCCTCGTGGCGCACCAGGTCGTGCCGCACGGCCTGGCTGATGGCGTCGAGCAGCACCTGATCCTTGAATGGCTTTTCGATGAACTCACAGGCGCCGAGCTTCATTGCCTGAACTGCGATTGAAACATCGGCATGGCCGGTCAGGAAGATGATCGGCAGGTGAATATTGCGATCATTGAGAGTGCGCTGTAGTTCTAGGCCGCTCATCAAGGGCATGCGGATGTCGAGGATCAGACAACCGGGTACTGCCGGCTCGGTCCATGCCGTAAGGAAATCTGCGGCTGAGGCATAAGTCGCAACATCCCAGCCCGCCGACTCGAGCAGAAAGACTAGTGCGCGTCGTAGTGAAGCTTCGTCGTCAACGACGCGAATGAGAGGACGCGGGGCGTTTTCCATGGCAACTATCAGCAGGCAGGTTGATGCGAAAAACGAGGCCGGGCGGTGGGCTGCGCGGTGCAACATCGAGTCGGCCGCCATGCGCTTCGGCGATACTGCGGCAGATCGATAGCCCCAATCCCATGCCATCAGGTTTGGTCGTGAAGAAGGGCTCGAAAAGATGGGCAATGGTTTCGGCGGACACTGCCGGTCCGTGGTCGGCCACGGCGATCGAAATGCTGCCTTCCTCTTGTGCCAGGACGATACTGATTTCACGATCCGTGGCCGGCAGTTCGCGCATGGCGTCTGCAGCATTCTTCATCAGGTTCAGTAACAGCTCCTGCAATTGCAGATGGTCGGCCTCGATTTCTGCGCCCATCGGCAGACGGTTGTCGAGCGTGATCTCTGGCAGGTCGGGCAGCAGGTTGGAAAACAGGTCGATGGATTCTTCCACGGTGTTTACGATGGGCTTGCATTCGCGCACGGCCATGCGCTTCCTGGTGAAGGCGCGCACACGGCGGATCACATTGGCAGCGCGCTCGGTCTGGGCGACGATTTCCCTGTTGGCTTCGGCCACCATCGCCGGGTCGACAGGGCCGGCGGCACAACGGCGCTCGAGTCCCTGGGCGAAGGTGGCGATGGTCGTCAAGGGTTGATTGAGTTCGTGCGCCAAGGTGCCGGCCATCTCTCCGAGAATCGACAGGCGCGCCATGTGTTCGGCTTCCTTCTGCAGTTCGCGGGTCTGCGCCCGGGCAGCGCGTAGTTCGGTGGTGTGGCGCCTGATCAGCCAGATCATATAGATCACGGTGGCGACCAGCAGGAACAGGGAGATAAGGACGTGGGGACGATAAGCTTTCAGCAAGCCGCGGAAGGTCGTGGTACGCAAGTCAACGTAAGGGCCGATCATCAGATCCCGATACAGCGCGCTGACGGACTGGTAGTCTGCGGGGATGTCCCAAGTCAGGCCGCCGGGCGATGCCGGCATCGACAGCAAAGCCATAGCAACCTGCTTAGCCAGATGCTGATCTACCCCGCGAGCAGCCGCCATCGGCCAATCGGGATAAAGCGGCGTCGAGGAGGCGCAGCGGAAACCGCTGATCGGCCGGGGTGATACAAGCTTGAATTCGGCGGGTTGCAGCACCCCTTTGGCTGCCAGTTGCTCGAGCAGACAGGTACGCACGATGGCGGCGTCGGCGGTGCCGGTGCGCAGGGCATTGATGGCGTTGCGCATAGGAAAGCCGACATACACCATTTCTACGTCCCCGGCTTCGAGGTCGATGCCGGCACCCAAAAATTCGCGTGCCGCAGCAAGATAGCCGCCGAAGGCATCATTTGCCACAGAGGCGATGCGCTTGCCCCGCAGGTCAGCGAACTGGTTGAGATCGTGGCGATCCGCCAGTGTGAGCACGGTCGAACCGATCGCCTGCTCCTGCGACAGCGTTTCCGGCAGCATGACGGTGGCGATGCGCTTGATGCCGAACGCTGCCGCCAGCAACACATACTGGCTGCTGTTGGTCAGGACGAACTCCAGGTCGCTTTGCTCCACTGCATCGCTCAACTCTGTACCAGACATTTCCCGCATCTCGAATCGATAGCCAGGAATCGCTTTGGCGAGGCGTGCCGGCAGCTCGCTCCAACTCGTGCCAGTCTCGTCAGGCCCCCGGTAAGCAAGAACGCCGATGCGAATCGGCATGTTGGATGAATTGTCCAGAGGCGCGGCGATAAGGTCCGTGCTTGTCAGGACAGCAAATAAAAATGGCAGAACAGCCCTGATGTACCTGAAAAAGCAGGAACGCATGGAGTGGAAAGCGTCTCGGGTTGGTAGCGAAGCCGGTGGAATTATCACCGATTACGTAGTTGTACGTAGTCGGCTACACATAAGCCCGAATTTCATTTCGGGCCGCAGAGTCGTAGCTTACTGCACGTTGCAGAAGTGTTGTGGCAACCCTGTCGCCGCAGCGCATTACAACTTACTGAGGGAAGGAATCCGAGATGATACGCAAACCGGTACTGGCGGCATTTGCTGCCTGTCTGTTGTTTGGTTCAGGTTTTACGCAAGCGGCCGAAAAGGAAGTAGCGGCAGAGGCACGCGCCGCTCTGGCCGCCGCACCGAGCATCAGCCTCGACAAGACGACGCTCGATAACGGTGGTGTCATCACCATCACCGGCCAGGCCGCGCCGGGCAAGCCGGTAGTCATCGAAGTATTCAACGAAAACCGCGTCACCGGATCGTACTTCGACAAGACTCCGGACAAGGAAACTGGCAAGATTCCTTACAAGCTCTACATTGCCAACGATATTCCCGCCTTTTATCGCACCTTGGTGCAGGCGACGGCACAACCCGTGCTCGACAAGTTCAAGAAGGACGGGCGGGGCTGGTCGTACTCGGCCGCCCTCAAGGAGGTCGGTGGTGATTTGGTCTACCTTGAGCCGGGAAAACGCAGCATTGACGGCTTCCAAGCCTCGATGGCGTCCAGCATGGCCGGTTCGCGCGGTGATCCGTTGCCGGCACTCGACAAGAAAGAAGTCAACCGCCGTTCGATGCAGATCCTGAAGGCCCGCTACCGCAGCGTTGACAACCTGCTGGCGGCAACCGTCGAGCAGAAGGATGACGGCACCTTTACCGCCAAGCTGAAAATTCCCGCCGGCGCGCCTCCAGGCAAGTATTTCATCACCGCTGCGACCGACAAAATTGCGCAGAGCCTGCCGGCAACCGTCGAGAACAACATTGCCTTCCCGATGCGCTACATGAGCAACGCCGGCACCAGCCTGAATATCTTCATTCCCTTCCTGGTCGCATTCGCGTTGGCCACCTTCGGCGTGTTGATGGGCGCGGGCGGCGGCTTCATCATCAACCCAGTTTTGCTGATGCTGTTCCCCTTGCCGCACAACGTAGTGGCTGGCACTGTGACGCCGACCGTGCTGTTCTCGCAGGGTAGTGGCGTATTCAACTACTCGAAGATCAAGTTCATCAGCTGGAAGGTGGGCGTGATCATGGGCATGGCGATGCTGGCGGGCGCCTTTATTGGTCCGAGTCTGACGCAGTTGATCAGCCTCGACGAATTCAAGTCAGTTTTTGGCTACATCCTCTTTTTCCTTGCTGCACTGATGTTCTGGCAAACCACGCCGGGCTATATCGCGAAGAACAAGAAGGAACAGGCCATCCTCAAGGAATTCCAGAAGCGCGCCGAGGAAGCCGCCAAGGCCAAGGCGTAATTCACGAACTACTCACTGGAGATTACAAATGTATACAACGATCGAGTTCTGGGGCCAGGAGTTCAAGGTCAATATCGTCATCGGCTGCATCGGTGCCTTCCTGATTGCCGTGATGTCGTCGATGTTCGGCTTCGGCGGCGGCCCGTTCATGGTGCCGCTGATGGCCGTGGTGCTGGGTTTGCCGATGTTCGTGGTGGTCGGCAGTTCATTGCTCGCCATCTTTTTCAGCACCGCCATGAGCAGTCTGAAGCACTACTCACTTGGCAACTTCGACCTGGATCTATTTTTGGTTATGTTCCCGGCGGCGTTGCTTGCCGGCTGGCTCGGCCCGAAGATCGCCAAGCGGCTCAACCCGCTCCATGTCAAGCGCGTTGCGGTCGTTGGCCTGACATTGTTGGGATTGTCACTGGTTGGTTTGTTTTAAGGATAGAAAAATGAGTTCAGGTATGGCACCCAACGTGCGTGGCGTAGCTTCGCCCGGTAGTCGCACGGTTTACAGCATGTGCGGCATGTGCGCGACGCGCTGTCCGATCGAGGTGAAGGTCGAGGATGGCCGCGTCGCTTGGTTACAGGGCAATCCCCACGACAAGGCCATGGGTGCCAGCCTTTGCGCACGTGGTGCTGCAGGCATTCCGCTCGAATACGACGACGAGCGGCTGCAGACGCCGCTGATCCGCACCGGTGCGCGCGGCGCTGGCCGGTGGCGGCGTGCTTCGTGGGACGAGGCGCTCGATTACATCGCCGAAAAATTGCGCGAGACGATCGAGGCTTATGGACCACGCGGCATTGCGCTTTCAGACCGGGGTGGATCCTTCACCGACCTGACCAAGACCTTCTTGCAGGCGCTCGGATCGCCGAACTATTTCGACCACGACGCCTCCTGCGGCCGCAATGCGCACAATGCGTCGCGCTCACTCTATGGTGTCGGCCGCACGGCGATCACCTTTGACTTGAAGAACACGAAACACCTCGTGCTTTATGGGCGCAATATTATCGAATCGCTCAAGGTCAAAGAAGCCAAGGACTTCATGGCCGCGCTGTCGAACGGCATGCATTGCACCTACATTGACCCTCGCGCCAGCATCACTGCCTGTAAGGCCACACGTTTCTGGCAGCTACGGCCGAACAGCGATTACGCACTCAACCTCGGCATCATCCACGAGGTGCTGAAGCAGGAAGTTTATGACAAGGACTTCGTCGAGCGTTTTATCTCGGGCATGGACGCGTTGCGCGCAACAGTCAAGGACACCACGCCTGAGTGGCAGGAGCAGCACACCGGGATTCCCGCTGCCGAGATTCGCGCCTTCGTCAAGGAGATCGCCGCCGATGCGCCCAGAGTGATCTTTCACCCGGGCTGGATGGTGGCCCGCCACAAGCAGTCTTTCCACGTGAGCCGTACCGCGCTGATTCTTAACGCGCTGATGGGTTCGATCGAGGTCAAGGGTGGTTGTGTGATTGCCAAGTCGCCCGAAGAAGTCGGGCACAAGGGCCTGAAGAAACTCACCGATCGTGCGCCCAAGGTCAAGGAGCCGCGCGTCGATGGCGCCGGCACCGTGCATCCGACTTGGGATCCCGCCTCCGGCATCCTGCATCAACTGTATGCGGCTATGGAAACCGCACAGCCTTACGGCATCGGTGCCTATTTCGTTTATCGGCACGATCCGCTGACCAGCATGCCTGACAGCGAAGCGACCAGGCAAGCGCTCGACAAGTTGAAGCTGCTGGTGGCGATTGACGTACGCTACTCGGAGACCAGCTGGTTTGCAGACGTCATCCTGCCCGAAACGTCCTATCTCGAACGTGCCAATATCCTTTGCCAGAATAACGGGCCGCGCCCCAACTTCGGCATGCGCGACCAGGCTATTGCGCCGCGTTTCGACAGTCGTCCGGCGTGGTGGATTTTTCGCGAGATCCTGCAACGCATGGATGCAGGCGATGCGCTGGATTTCGAGACCATCGAAGAAATTTGGGATTACCAGCTCGAAGGTACCGGTGTGACTGTGGCGCAGATGCGCGAGAAGGGCATTGTCAGCCTTGCCGACGTGGCCTCCATTACTCCCCGCGACAAGCTCAAGTTCAAGACACCGTCAGGCAAGATCGAGATCGAAGGCGAACTGCTCAAAAAGGCCGGCTTGCCGAGCCTGCCCCCTTACGAGCCGAAAGAGGTGCCGACCGACAATCGCTTTTACCTTTTGTTTGGTAGGCCGGCAACCTTGAGTCACGGCCAGTCGCTCAACAATCCGGTGCTCAATGAAATTGCGCCCGAGCAGACGCTTTGGATGCATCCTGAGCGGGCCAAGCCGCTGGGTATCGCAGACGGTGAAGAGGTCGAGATCAACGGTGGTGGACGCCACAGCGCCTACATCAAGGTGCATGTCACACCGTGGATTCATCCTGAAGCCGTATTCATGCTCCATGGCTACGGCGCTACCGTTCCGCTCGCTACACGCGCCTGCGGTCTTGGCGTCGCCGACCAGCGCCTTCAGCACGGAAAACTTTACGAATTCGATCCGGCTGGCGGCGGTAACGCCATGACCGAAACAATTGTTACCGTGCGTCGCAAGGGAGCCAAGCAATGAGTAAATACATCCTGCGCCACGACGAAGCCAGCTGCATCGGCTGCCAGGCCTGCGAAGTCCACTGCAAGACCAACAAGGATCTTGGCCCCGGCCCCATGCCGTGCAAGATCATTACCATCGGACCGGTGGCGGTCGAAGGTCGCCCGCGCATCCGCTTCGTCTTTATGCCCTGTTTTCACTGCGAGGAGGCATGGTGTGCCAAGGCCTGCCCAACCAGTGCCATGCAGCGCCGCGAAAAGGACGGTATCGTCTTCGTCGAATCCAGCCTGTGCGTCGGCTGCAAGAGTTGCATTGCTGCCTGTCCATGGGGCACGCCACAGTGGGATCCGGCGACACGCAAGGTGGTGAAGTGTGATTTCTGTAAGGATCGTCTCGACGAGGGACTAGAGCCGGCCTGCGTCACCAAGTGTGTCACTGGTTGCCTCAGTTTCGGTGTCGCCAATGAAGCGCCGGATCCTCGTCGTGAGCGTTACGCGCGGCAGATCGTTACCGAGTCGCTTGGTTTGCCGAGCGTATAAGGGGACATCTGATGAGTGAAGTCCAGATGTTGCCGCCGTGGCTGGATGCCAATGCCGCTGCGCTTGCGGGGGCCGTCCCGCCAGCGCCGACTTTTTCTGGCGCACTGCCGGGTCTTGCCCGTGCCCAGGGATTGAACCCGTTGCAGCGTCTCCAGTACTTGCAGGAATCGGGTCTCGCCGAATGTGGCTGTGCCGGTGAGCCGCTGTATCAGGCTTGGCGGCAATTCCTGCGCGGCCACGGTGCATCGGTGCTGGTCGTGGATGCGGCCGGCCTGGATCCGCGAGCCCGCGGCACAGCCGCCGTGCTGGACAGCGCACCTTGGTTGCTTGCCGAGGGTCTTCTGATTGCTGCCGGCCTGCGTAACACCAGCAAGGTCGAATTGCGTCTCCCCCCGGAGTTGACCGGCCGTGAGGCCTGGCTGCTGAATGCCCTCGATGCCATTCGCTTGCGTGGTTTTGCCGCAGGGCGTCGTCTGCAGGTCGATGTGCAGCGCGACAGTACCCCGAGTCCCTGGGGCGAGGGCCATGTCACTGATGGCACACGATTGATCCATACGCCCGAAACCTGGTGCCGCGTGGCGATGTTGTTCGCCGCGCGGGCTGGCGTGAATGTCGATTCTGCATTGCTGACCTTGCGGCGCGGACTGAATCAGCGCGGACTGATTGAACTGAAGCGTAGCGACATGCTGCGGCGACTCATCTACGATTGGGGTGGCGGCGTCGAGGTTGAAGGGCGCGATGCCGTGCTGGTCTTCGATAACGGCATGGGGGGCTTCTTGCCGCTGTCCGAGGCCGACTTGTCCTGTCATCCATTGTCGTTTGCGGCTGCGGGCATCGCCCCGGCGCCGTCCAGTGTGATGGTGCTGGCCGAGGGCGTTTGCCTGGTCGAGCAGACGCGCCGCGCACTCTATCGCTACTGGCAACTGGCCGAAAATGAGCCTGCTGCCGTCCGCGCCCTGCTGGCGCGTGCCGCGCGTCTGGTGGCCGAGATTACCGTCGGTCACGGGCAGCTGCGGCATTTGCCCGAGCTCGACGCCCTTGCGCTCGAACTCGCCACGCAGGGTCTGGCCGCCGCCTGGCCGCTGGGTAGTGCGCTGCGCTATTTCCGCGACCAGTGGGAAGCTCATGCGCGTCGTGAGTCTTGCCCGGAAGTTCTTTGCCTAAAGCGCAATGCAGCGCCCTGCCACAGCACCTGCCCGGCCAACATCGACATTCCGAGTTTCATCGCACATATCGGCCACGGCGACTATGCCAGGGCGATTGAGGTCATCACGCGCGATAACCCGCTGCCGCTGACCTGTGGTCTGGTTTGTCCAGCGCCCTGCGAGTCGGCCTGCGTGCGGGGCGGCAGGGATGGCGCCGTTTTCATCCGACCGATGAAGGCCATGGCGGCCGAACATTGCCTGGCCGAGGGCGGCTACCCGCGCCCCGAACTGGCGCCACCATCCGGTAAGCGTATCGGCATCGTCGGTTCCGGCCCCGCCGGCCTTTCTGCCGCCTATTACCTGCGCATCCTCGGTCATGCCGTTGAAATATTTGAGACGCAGGAAGCGGCTGGCGGCATGCTGCGCTATGGCATTCCCGCCTATCGCCTGCCACCCGAGTTGCTCGACCAGGAACTTGAACAGATTAAGGCACTGGGCATTCCCATCCACACCGGTGCCAAGGTTGATAGCCTCGATGCCTTCCGCAAAGACTACGATGCCGTGTTTCTCGGTCTCGGTACGCAGTTGTCGCGCTTCATTCCCATCGAGGGTGTGCACCAGCCACATGTACTTGGCGGTATCGATTTCCTGCGCAATGTCAGAAGCGGTGAAGAAGTGCTGGTCGGCCCGCGCGTGGTCGTCATCGGCGGTGGCAACGTCGCCATTGACGTTGCGCTCACGGCCCTGCGTCAGGGCGCCAAGCATGTCGACATGGTCTGCCTCGAGAAGCGCCGCGAAATGCCGGCCAGCCCGCACGAAATCGAAACTGCCGTGGCCGAGGGCGTGGCACTGTATCCGGGTTGGGGCCCGGTACGTGTCGAGGAAGATGGTGCTGTCGTGTTTCAGCACTGCGACAGTGTCTTCGACGATAGCGGTCGCTTCAATCCGAAGTTCGATAGCGAGCGACGCCTGACCCTCGAAGGCGACCAGGTAATCCTCGCCGTGGGGCAGGGCACCGACCTCACCAGTATCGACGGCAGCGGGCTCGAAGTGACGCGTGGTTTCATCGCCACCGATCCTCGCACCCTGATGTCGAAGGTGCCCGGCGTCTTCGCCGGCGGCGATGTTGCGCATGGCCCGCGCACAGCCGTCGAGGCCATTCGCTCTGGCAAGATCGCTGCCTATTCCATCGACGCCTGGCTGTGCGGGACAGCAATGGATGTGATGGTGGGCAAGCCAGTGCGCCGCGCCGAGGTGATTCCCCTGCAGGTTGTGGCGCGCACCCGCAGCCACCTGCATCGCGCCGAGATGCAGGAGAAGGATGTCGAGGAGCGCCTCGGTGATGGCAACTACATCAGGATCGAACAGGGGCTCACGGATGCGATGGCTCATGACGAGGCCACCCGTTGCCTGCGCTGCGATGTTTGCATCGGCTGTGGTCTGTGCCAGCTCGCGTGCAGCGAGATGGGCGTTGAGGCGCTGCGCATGGCCGACACTTCTGCTGTGTCCGGTCGTCTCGCCTACTTCGATTTTACGCGGCCGGCAGACTTGTGCATCGGCTGTGGCGCTTGCACCCAAGTATGCCCGACCGGTGCGATTCGCATCGAGGATGACGAGGATACCTGCGTGCGCCGGACGATCATCACCGGAACCGTGGTTCGGGAGCAGCCCCTGCTCCCGTGCAGCGAGTGCGGGGTACCGACCCAGACAGCCGCACATAGAAAGTTTGTCCGTCAGCGCCTGCCGGACCATCTGGCGGAGCATCTCGGGCGCGAGTTGTGCCCGGCCTGTGCGCGTCGGCATGCCGACCGACCGCGCGGATAACGATCACGAGAAAGCTGTATTAGAGAGTTTGCATAGCGGCAAGCAAACCGGAGACCTGCACAACAGGTAATCCAGTAACCTTCATCACAGGAAGACAACGCCTGTCTAGTAGGGGAGAGAAAACTTGCGTCTGGATAGCTGCGCTACACCACATGCTTCGGGGCGCTTGCATGTTTGCTGATCACCCGCTTTCTGGCAATGCGAACCCGGGGACGCGTCATGATTACTATGAACGCCAGAAATATCTGTTCGCCATGGTTTTTGTGGTGGTGTCAATCGTTCCCCTGCTGTTTCTAAATTACAACGCCTCGCGCTTCTATCAGGACTCCTGGATCGAGAACATCTCACGGGAACTTGCCACCCTGGGGGCTGACCGGAGGGAGATCATCGACCGCTTCCTGGTGACACAGGAGAACCAATTGGCCGGTTTTATGTCTTTGTACAAACCCGAGGGCCTCGCTGATAACAAACGGCTGGAACTGCTGCTCAAGGCCTTGAACAGCAGCGGCGTGATCACCGATCTCGGGGTGATCGATCGCAAAGGCAGGCATCTGGCCTACCATGGGGCGTTTGCAAAAGAACTGGCCGGGAAAAATTACGCAGCCACCGAATGGTTCGCCGAAGTCATGAATGCGGGGCGCCATGTTAGCGACGTCTTCGGTGGCTATCGCCAGGTGCCCCACATCACCGTGGCCGTGGCAGATGCCGATAGAAGCCTGATTCTGCGGGCGACTATCGATCTGGGCAAGTTCTTTGGCCTCTTGAAAACAGCCAATGTGGGGCCGGAGGGAGATGTCTTTATCATCAATCGCCGCGGCGAGTTGCAGACGCCGAGCCGCCTCGACCGCACCGGCGTGACTCCCGATGAATTGGTCCTGTTCAGGACGCTGGCTGAAAACAACGGCGCCACAAGGCATGACAAGGACAGGATCTACTGTGCTACTTACCTCAACGGCGGACAATGGTTGCTCGTACTGGAAAACAACATGGAAGCGTCGCTCGCTTCCTACCACGAAGCGCGCCGGCTGGATACGGTACGCCTGGCAATCGCCACGGCAGTCATCATCCTGGTCGCGATATTGCTGACGTATTCCATGGTGGGACGTCTTTCACGTGCCGATCGCGAGCGCAGCATCCTGACCAGCCATGTCGGCGAGGTGGAAAAGATGGCCTTGATCGGTCGGCTGGCCGCCAGCGTGGCTCACGAGATCAACAATCCGCTTCAACTCATTTTAGGACAGGCCGGCCTGATGAGTGACCTGATGGAAAGCGAAGATCCTGGAAAGGTGCTGTATCTCAACGACTACCGCAAGGCCATCGACAAGATCCGCACCCAGATCGGGCGTGCCGGTACGATAACGCGCCGCCTGCTCGGGTTTTCACGTGCGGCCGACGGCAGTTTCGTCGATACCGACGTGAATCAGGCCGTTGAAGAGACGGTCTCCCTGTTCGAGCACGAAGCCAGGCGCCATCGTATCGTTCTCGTCCGGCATTATCAGGAAGGTCTGCCCACGGTGCTCAATGACCCGGCGCAGCTTCAGCAGGTTGTGTTGAATGTCTTGCATAACGCAATGGATGCGATCGGCCAGGATGGCACCATCGAAATATCAAGTCGCATTGCACGCGACCGCATCATCGTGGACTTTGCCGATAGTGGCCCGGGCCTGACCCAGGAAGTCATGGACCACTTGTACGATCCATTTTTCACGACCAAGCCGAAAGGGAAGGGAACCGGCCTCGGCATGTATGTTTCTCGCGATATCATGACACGCATCGGCGGGGAACTCATTGCATCGAATCGTGACAGCGGCGGGGCGATCTTCTCGCTCCGCCTGCCCCTGTCAGGGGTGGATTACGAAAAACTGACAAGGCTTGCTTTCAGTTATTGAGGGACCAATCATGACATTGCTCAGACAGTTCTACGACCTGATGATCGCCGGCGCGCAAAGCTATGCGCAATGGGACATCGACACATCACAGCGCATATTGCACGACCGTCGGCGCATGGCGATCCTGGGCATGCTGATGCTGCCCATCGCGCTGATCGGTGTGGCCTTCGCCGACCAGGTGGGCAGCGCACTGCCGGAAATCATCGGCGGCAAGCAGGCCTACGGACCAGCTCACTATACGACGACCATCTTTCTGGCATCGACTGCCGTCGGCGTCGTCGCCGGCCTGATCACCGGCTGCATCGGTGCGGGTGGTGGCTTCATCATTGCCCCGGCCCTGATGAGTGCCGGTGTGAAAGGCATTCTTGCCGTGGGGACCGACCTCTTTCACATCTTCGCCAAGGCCATCATGGGCAGCGTGCTGCATCGCAAGCTTGGCAACATCTCGGTCGCGCTGGCGATCAGTTTCCTGATCGGCTCGATCGCCGGTGCCACCACAGGCGGCTACATCAACCGGACGCTCTACGAGATCAACCCCGTACTATCGGATGCGTTCATCACCACGGTCTATGTTTTTCTGCTCGGCTTCCTCGGCTTTTACGGCATGGCCGACTACTTCAAGACACGCAAGGCCTTCGCCGCGCAGAACACGTGTGCAGAGACGGGCAAGCAGGTGGTCGTCCAGGACATGACCAGCCTGGCGCGGAAGGTTCAGGGCGTCAACCTGCCGCCCATGATCCACTTTGACCAAGGCGTGGTTCCCGGTGGTCGCAAGGTGTCTGCCCTGTTTCTGGTGGTCAGCGGATTTTTCGTCGGCATCGCCGCCGCGATCATGGGCGTGGGGGGGGGATTCCTGACCTTCCCGATCTTCGTGTATGTGCTCGGTGTATCGGCCTCTACCACGGTTGGCACCGACATCCTGCAGATTGTTTTCACCGCCGGCTATGCCACTATCACGCAGTACGCCATCTACGGCTTCATTTTTTACACGCTGGCGATGGGCATGCTGCTGGGTTCGTTGATCGGCATTCAGATCGGCACGCTGGTGACCAAGGTCGTTTCAGGCGTGACCATCCGCGGTTTCTTCGCCGTGGCCGTGATGTCCGCATTCGTCAACCGAATCTCCGCCCTGCCGGCGAAGCTTGCCAGCCTGGAGTTCATCCCGCTGGGCAAGGACACGGCGATGCTGATCGAGCAGATCGGCATGGGGATCTTCTTCATTACGCTTAGCAGCTTCGCAGTCTGGGTGTTCTGGGCCTTCTTCTCCAACATCAAGGCGCTGAAAGGCGACCCGAACGCCATTCACTAGGAGTACATCATGATCCAGGATAAAAAGTTATTCAGTATTGGCCTCGCGCTTATTGCGGCATTTCTCGTGGTTCTGTATGCCATTTTCAGTCCTCTGTTCGCAGGGGGTAGAAATGCGCTCGACTATCTCGACAGCACGTTCAATTCCATTTCCAAGAACGCGTCCTACTTCATTCCGGGCGTCATGGACAAGGCCAAAAAATTCCAGGGCACGGAAGTCTCAGTGGCTATCAAGGCAACGGATGCCGGCCAGGCTGCGCGGTTGGAAAAAATCATGGGGGTTGCCACGGCCAAGGTGGTCGTGGACGGCACGAAGCTGGTCGTTTCCGGCGATCTGGGCCGGTTGATCGCCGCCGCGCTCAGTGACGCCGATTTGATGTTCAAAAACGACGGCGCAACGGTTTCCGGCAAGTACGACCTCGATGAAAAACGGGTGCTGTATGACTGGCACCAGGCATTCTCGACGATGACCAAGGATCTGAACCGGCAAGGCAAGTTCCAGGAAGGCAAGATCTTGCGCGACGTCCAGACCAAGGCGCTGGAACCGGCCTACAACTATTACGGCATCGAGGCCATTTCCATGTCGAGCATGATGTGGGTTGCCATGGGATCCCTGATTGGCTACGTCATTTACACAGTTTGGTACGGCTTCGCTATCTTGTTCCTGTTCGAGGGGTGGGGGCTCAAGCTGAATCACTGACTCCTCGACATGTTAGTCTCCGGGAGGGGGCGGCAAGCCGTTCCCGCCCGGTCTTTTTCTGCAGGTGTCATGCGCAAGTTTTTTGCCAAGCTGTTCTGTTCCCGTTCGCGGCATGAACCCGAGGAGGCCAAGTCTGCCATCCGGGAGCGCTACCGCAATTTCCGCGCCCTGTTGACGGCCAACAACAACGCGCTGGAACTGATGTCGGTGGCCGAGGAAATGCTGCATTCGGGCAAACCCTTCGGTATGACCTTCGTGCGCGGCGACGTGACGGCCCTGACCGTCAATGTGTACAAGATGGTGCAGAACCTGCTGGCGCTTTCCGACGGCCGCTACAAGGAACTGGAGGAACGCTTCAGGGTCATCACCGGGCATGTCGAAGCCATTCTCTCACACCAGCCCGAGGTATCCGGGACGGCTCTGGTCATGCGCATGAAGGACATCGACCGTAGCGCCGTGGATCAGGTCGGTGCGAAAATGGCCAATCTCGGCGAGATCCGCAACCGGATAGGCCTGCGCGTTCCGGACGGTTTCGCCGTCACGGCTGCTGCTGCCAGACATTTCATGGAATCGAGCAAGATCGACGACGAAATCAACCGTCGCCTGCAGACACTCGACATGGATGATCTGGAAGCGCTACACAAGGTCAGTGCCGATATTCAGGACCTGATTCGCGCTGCCCCGCTGCCTGAGGATCTCGAAAGATTAATCCGCGAACAGTACGCCTACCTCACCGCAGATGCCGGGGTACCAGTCCCCATGGCGATGCGCTCGAGCGCCCGTGGAGAGGACAGCATGCAGGGTTCGTTTGCCGGTCAATACCGCACGCGTCTGAATGTTGCCCCGGAGGACATCACCGAAACCTACAAGGACATCGTTGCGGGGAAATACCGAAGCCAGGCGATCGTCTACCGCCAGCAGCGCGGCTACCAGCATCAGGATGTGCTGATGTGTGTCGGATGCCTGACCATGGTCGATGCGATTGCCGGGGGCGTTGCCTATTCCAGACCGCCGGACGACCCGCGGGGTCAGTCGGTGGTGATCCATGCCACGTCGGGTCTTGGCAACCAGATTGTCGACGGGAGTTCTGACTATGACCTGCTGCAGGTAGGGCGGCAGCCACCGCATGAGATTGTTCCAGTCCGCCTGTCCGCCAATCAGCACTGTTGCAGCGGTTGCCTGACGGGAGATCAGGTGCGCGAGCTGACGCTAGCATCGATACAGCTCGAGCAGCATTTCGGTGCGCCACAAGACATCGAGTGGGCGATCGACCCTGCGGGTGCGTTGGTAATTCTTCAGGCACGCCCCATCGGCTCCCAGGATGGCCAGGGTGTGGCGCCTGCCAGCGAGCGCGAAGCACCAGACATTCCACCGTTGCTGACGGGTGGCGTGGTGGCGAGTCGAGGCGTGGGCGCGGGCGAGGTGTTCAAGGTCACCTGTACCCACGACATGGTCCAGTTTCCAAAAGGTGCCGTGCTGGTGGTGGATATCCCGTACCCGGAGTGGGCGGTGCTAATGAATCGCGCCGCAGCGGTGGTCAGCGAGTCCGGCCAGACAGCCACTCATCTGGCGACAGTGGCTCGGGAATTTGGCGTTCCCGCGTTGTTCGATCTGCCGGAAGTCATGAGCCAGCTCGAGAACGGCCAGGTTGTGACCGTCGATGCCACGGCGCGGCGGATCTACGCAGGACGGATCGAGTCGCTGATCAAGGACGCGCCGCGCCGGCCCAAGCTCATGGAAGGCAGCCCGATCCATCTGCTGCTCCAGGAGGCACTGTCCCACATCACGCCGCTGCATCTGACTGTGCCGGATTCGCCCTATTTCCGGCCGTCGTCCTGCCGCACACTGCACGACATCACGCGCTTCTGCCATGAAAAGGCGCTGCACGAAATGTTCCGGCTGGGCCATCGTCATGGCTCCCGTGACAAGTCGGCCAAGCAGCTGTATGTAGTTGGCATGCCGTCGCAATGGTGGGTCATCAACCTGGATGACGGCTTCCAGACCGACGCCGACTTGTCGAGCCCTTTCATCCGCATCGAGGACATTGTTTCCGAGCCCATGCTGGCGATATGGCAGGGCATCAATGCCGTACCCTGGCAAGGACCGCCGCCGGTCAGTTTCCGTGGCCTCGGCTCGATCATCGCTCAGTCTGCCATGAACCCGCAGTTGGATCCCGCGGTGCGCTCCAGCCTGTCGAACCGGAATTATTTCCTGCTGTCGCGGAACTACTGCAACCTGAGCGTACGCCTCGGCTACCATTTCGCTCTGGCCGAAGCCAGTTTCTCGGACCTGCTCACCGAGTCTTACGTCAACTTCCAGTTCCAGGGCGGGGCCGCGGACGAGCACAGGAAGCGCCGGCGTGTGGAGATCATCGGCGGAATACTGCGCGAGATCGACTTTCGCGTCGACATCAAGGGGGATTCCCTGACGGCGCGCATCGAGAAACGACCGGTGCCGTTTCTGCGGGAGCGGCTCATGGTGCTGGGCTATCTTCTCATGCACACCCGCCAGGTTGACATGGCGATGGACCAGGAACATTTCGTCAGCAGTTTTCTGGACAAGATCCACGCGGATATCCGCATGATCCGGGAAACGCTGGCGGCAGACTCAGGAGAAAAGCATGAAACGACCGAGCAAGATATTGCTGGTTGATGACGAGGAGGATTTTCTCGAAACTACGTCGCGCCGGCTCGGCCTGCGTTCTTTCGAGGTCCGGACCGCGACCTGTTGCGTCGAGGCCTTGGCGGAGGTCGCCGCTAATTGGCCGGATGTGGTGGTTCTCGATGTCATGCTGCCCGGAACCGATGGCTTCGAATGTCTGCAGCGTATCAAGCAGGCCGCTCCGTGCCTCCCTGTCATCATGCTGACCGGACATGCCTCCATGCAATCCAGTGTCCGTGGCCTCCAGTATGGTGCTAGCGACTACTGCCTGAAACCGATCGAACTCGACGAATTGGTAGAAAAGATGGTAATCGCCTACAAGGAGATGGACGGCTTGCCATGATGACGGTGTTTTTGTTTTACGTGTTGTATACCTTAGTTGAGACGGAAGCGTCCGATCATTTGCTGCAACTGATGCGACATGGCCGACAGGTTGCTGGAGATATCACCGACCCGGCCGATGCTGGCACTGTTTTCTGTACTCATTGCCATGACCTGACTCATGTCGCGTGTCGTATTGTTGCTGGCATCGAGCTGGGCGCGCGTTGCATCGGCGATCTGCCTGGCCAGTTGGGTAACTTGCTCGGAGGCGCTGACGATGCCGTCAAAGGTTGTACGCGTTTCTCGGGCGTAACGCATGCCTTCGGCCATTTCGTTGTGCACGCGTGACATGGCGGCAACGGCCGAAGAGGTCTTGCCGCGGATCGATTCGACCATGCTGGTAATGTCGCTCGTCGATGCCGAGGTGCGTTCCGCAAGCTTCCTGACTTCATCGGCGACCACGGCGAAACCACGCCCTTGCTCGCCGGCCCGTGCTGCCTCGATGGCGGCGTTGAGGGCGAGCAGATTGGTTTGGTCGGCAATCTCGCGAATCGTGTTGGTGATTTCGTTGATGCGGTTGGTCGCTGCGGAAAGTTCCTGAATAACGGTGGCCGAGTTGTCCACTGCCGTTTCTACCCGCTGGGTAGCGGCGATGCTGTTTTCCATACAGCTGTCTCCGGCGGCGGCACGGCCACGCGCCTCTTCGGATGCGCTTGCCGCAGCGGCCGAACCACCGGCAATTTCTTCTGCGGCAGAACTCATTTGCTGGATCGAGGCAGAGGCCCGGTCCATGTAAGTGGAGCGCTCCTTCCCGCGTTGAATGACCAATACCAGCTCCTGCGCCATCTGGTCGGCGGCACGTGCCAGGCCATCCCCTGCATCTTTCACTCCGCCGATGATGTCGCGCAGTTGTCCCAAGGTCTTGTCGAGCGCCCGTGCCATGTCCCCCAATTCATCCTGACGCGAAGTGTCGGGTTGCGCAGAGAGGTCACCCGCAGCAACTTTGTTCAGGATCGACTTGAGATTGTCGATGGCGCGCGCCAGCGAATTTGTCAGTGGCAGCAATATCATCAACAAGCCGGCCGCAGAAATGATGAAGCTGGCGATGGCCAATGTATTGAGTTTTTGCCCTTCGGCGGCGCTGGCCTCGAAGGTGGTCTTGACAGCTTCGACGCGTGCCGGCACGAGTTGGGCAAGGGGTTTGACCAGTTTCTTGTGAATGATCGGCCAGCGCTGCTGCAGCAATTCAGTCACCGCTGCTTTGTCCTCCTTGGTGTAAGCGGCGTCCAGCGTGTCGAGCAGATCCTTGATGCCCTCAATCTGCTTGCCGATGCCCTCGACAAGTTCATTTTCCTCGGGCGCTGCGGCCGTGGCATCGAATTGGGCGAGAAACTCCTGCCATGCAATTGGCAGGCGCTCGCGCTTCTCCTTGAGGTGGTTGCGCGCACCAATGAACGACGTAACCTCCAGCACCGAGCCCGCCATGTCGAAGCGGATTTCCTTGAGAAGGCCGTCGATCTCCTGGATTGTCAGCAGCGGTTGCACGGCTCTTGTCTGGACGGTTTGTAGTGCCTGGGAGGTGCGTTGTTGCCCGTAAAGATTGACGCCCGCGAGCAAGACAAGAAAGCCGATGGACATTGCTGCAGTTGCCAGCAGTCGGCCACGAATGGAAAAGGCGTTGAACATGTTTGCTCTCCGTACGGTGATGCTCTGGAGTATATTTGCACGTCGGTAAGTCCGCACAACTATAAATTCACCCGAGGAGAAGATGATGAAGATATTGAAGCATCTGGTGTTTGCTGTAGCTGGTTTTGGCTTCGTTGCTGCGAGCCAGTTGGCTCTGGCGCAGGAAACTCCCACTGTTGCGCCCGCCGGTGTGCAACTGGTCGAGGCCAAGGATGTCCAGGCCCTCCAGAGTAAGGGGGCGGTTGTCGTCGATACGCGCCGCGCCAACGAATATGCGGATGGCACCATCAAGGGCGCGATCTCTGTACCCTACGATCCGGAGAAGAGCGCCAAGGATGCGAACTTCGATGCTGCCCAGGACAAATTTGACCTCGGCAAATTCCCTGACAAGGCCAAGGATATCGTCCTCTTCTGTAATTCCGGCACCTGCTGGAAGTCGTACAAGGCTGCCGTGGTTCTGGCCAAGGCCGGTTACAAGAGCGTGCATTGGTATCGCAATGGTTTTCCCGACTGGAAAGCCCGCAAGTTGCCGACAGAATAAATCCAAGCTGTAAACGTCTGAACTATCGGTGCCGCTTGGCAGCGGCGCTGGTTTTTTATATGCACGGTAAGGGGAGGAGAGACCCATGATTTACACC
>CAIYZZ010000320.1 GCA_903930805.1 uncultured Rhodocyclaceae bacterium
GGCCGCCGGAGGAGTCGAAGGGTGATTTGCGCACGAGACGATGCACGCCGGTTTCGGTGCGCAAAAAACCGTAGGCGTAGTCACCCTCGACTTTCAACGAGGCGCTGCGGATGCCGGCGACATCGCCGTCGGTCTGCTCCAGCACTTCAGTCTTGAAGCCCTTTTTCTCGCAGTATTTGAGGTACTGGCGCAGCAGCATCGACGCCCAGTCGCAGGCTTCGGTGCCACCGGCACCGGCCTGGATGTCGATGACGCAGTTGTTCGGATCGGCCGGGTTGCTGAACATGCGGCGAAATTCGAGATCGGCGACCTTGGCTTCGACGGCAGCGAGGTCGTCTTCAACCGCGGCGAGCGTGTCTTCGTCGTCCTCTTCCTTGGCCATGGCGAAGAATTCGCGCGCATCGCGCATCGACTGGCTCACCCCTTCAAGGGTTTGCACGACAGCTTCGAGGGATTTTTTTTCTTTGCCCAACGCCTGGGCGCGCGCGGCATCGTTCCAGATGCCGGGGTCTGCCATGACCTGATTTACTTCGGCGAGTTTTTCTGCTTTGTTATCGAAGTCAAAGATACCTCCGCAGTTGATCGCCGCGTGCTTCGAGGTCGGCGATGTGGTGGGCAACAGCGTTGATGCGTTCGGCTTCCATGGCAGGCTTTCAGGTTCGAAAAGCGGCGGATTATACGCGTGCTGAAATACTGCTTCAGCCGCGCAGCGCCTGCAGTTCGGTGATGGTGACATGCAGGCGGGTGGAGAGAGTGCGAGCGATGTTGCCGAAGATGGCGAACAACAGATCGTCGTGCATCAGGGCCAGCATTTCGAAGTTTTCGCGTGAAAGCATGAAGACCTCACAGTCGGTGATGGCGAGTGCATCGACGGCATGGCTGCCGGATTCGATGAAGCCCATGTCGCCGATAAGATCACCTGGCCCGCAGGTGGCGAGATGGTAGCTATCCTTCTTGCGCAGAGGCACCATGAGCTTTACTGTCCCCCGCCGGATCACGAAAAGTTCGTTGCACTCGGTACCCGCCTTGAAGATGCGCTTGCCGGCCTTGACCGTGCGCAGTTCCACCACTGCTTCGAGCGCGGCCACGGCCTCCTTCGAACAGCCTATCAATAAAGGAATGGCGTGCAGGTTGAGTTGCTCTGCATCGGCCGGCGCGGGCAGCACGCCATTAAGTTCCTGCGCTTCGAGCCATTCGATGGCTTCGTCGACCTGGCGAAAAGCGAAGGCCTTGTTGGTTGGTCGCACCACGCCGGTTTCCTTGAGGAAACGTTTCATTTTCAGGCCGCTTGGCAAACCCTTGGGGATGTCGCAAAACACCAGGTAGGCATTGTTTTCTTCGAGTCGGTCCTTGATTTGCTCCAATACGTGAGTAGCCGTGACGTCAAGCGACTGCACGCGGCGCATGTTGAGGATGATGTATTTTCGTTTGTCGGCTTCAGGTTCCAGCGCTGTCTGTAGCTGATTGGCAGTGCCGAAGAACAGGCTGCCCTGAAGTTCGAAAACCACCACAGCGCTGCCCTCCCGTTCCAGTCGCTCGATATCCTCCGGCGTGTGGGCGCGCTTGGTCAGGATTTCGCTACCTTCAATGCGGGTGCGCACCACCGAACTGCGCGTCTGCTCGCGGATGAACAGCAGGATGGCGAGTGCCACGCCAACGCCGGAGGCGGCGATGAGGTTACCGAAAATCGCTACCAGGATCACTGAAAGGATGACGAAGAAATCGACGCGCGTCGTTGGGGAAAAGAAGAAAGCCAGACTGTGGCTATCGATCATGCGGGTGCCGATGACAATGAGGATGGCTGCCAGTGCAGCCACGGGTACCCAGGCGATCAGCGGCGCCAGCAGGAGAAAGGCGGCGAGCGAGAAGATTCCGGTCATCAGGCCGGCAAACTTGGTGGTGCCACCGCTCGAGACGTTGATCAGCGAGGCACCCATGGTCCCCGCACCAGGAATGCCGCCGACCAGCGATGAGGCGATGTTGCCCAACCCCTGACCGAGTAGTTCGCGGTTCGAGTCGTGGTGCGATTTTGTCATGGCATCAATGACCAGACAGGTTTTCAGTGTATCGATGGAAAGCAGCACCGCAAGTGTCAGCGCCGGCACAAAGACCGTGATGACGATATCGAAGCCAAGTCCCTGTAGCGCCTGCACGTGCTGAGCGATACTGTCGCCGAGGCTGCCTTCATCACCCGCCAGCGCACCAATCAGTAAGGGATTGTCGGATGTCTGGAGCGGTGCGACATCGAACAGACCGAGCAGCAGGTAGGTGCCGATACCGGCCAGCAGTGCCAGGATGGCGGCGGGCACGGCCTTGGTCAGGCGTGGCGTGACCAGCATGGTCAGGATCACGATAGTGCCGACGACGATGCTCGGTAATTGCCAGAGGGTGGGACTGCCCAGCGCGCCGAGAAAACTTGTGCCGGTCGGCGTGCCGAGCCATTTCGGAATCTGGCTGCCGATGATGATGAGACCGACGCCGGAAAGATAGCCGCTGACTACGGGATAGGGGATAAATTTGATGAGTTGGCCGATACCAGCCAAGCCGAGACCGATCTGGATGGCGCCTGCCAAGAGGCCGATCAGTCCGAGAAACAATAGGGTGGTTTCGGCCGGCATGCCTTGCTGCGTAAAGCCGATGGCCAGTGCCGAGAGAACGGCGGCGGCTGGGGCGCAGGGTGCCGTGATCAGGCGGCTGCTACCGCCGCAGACCGGGGCGATCAGGCCGAGAGCCGTGGCGCCGAGTATGCCGGCTAGCGCGCCCTGTGCCGCGAGAGAGCCGCCCAGTGGGGCGAAAATGGTGACACCGAAAGCGATGGCCGACGGCAGCGCGACGAGCATGGCGGCCAGCCCCCCCCAGATATCGCCGACGAGATAGGGGCGTTTCAACAGGAAAGAATTTCCTAGCATCACAGACATGGGTGAATACTACTGCTTGCCTCAGTGAATCTCTCGAGTTTCAAGAAAAGTGATGGCGGGGTGGCGTTCCTGCGTCATCTGTAAGTTGACGCGGTTGGGTGCCAGGTAGACGTAATCCCCTGCACCATCCCGCGCCAGGTTGACGCCAGCCTTGTTTTCCAGCGCTTTGAGATCGGCGTCTGACCCACGCAGCCAGCGCGCGGTGGCGACGTTGACGGGCTCGAAAAAGCAATCAACGCCATATTCGAATTCCAGCCGGTGGGCAACAACGTCGAACTGCAGAGTGCCGACGGCACCGAGAATCAGGTCATTCGAGGCCAGCGGCTTGAATAATTGTGTCGCGCCTTCCTCGGCTAACTGCTGCAAGCCTTTTTGCAACTGCTTCATCTTCATCGGATTGCGAATCTGCGCGCGGCGAAAATGTTCTGGCGCAAAGCAGGGGATGCCGGTGAATTTGAGGTCTTCGCCCTCGGTGAAGCTGTCGCCGAGCACGACGGTGCCATGGTTGGGAATGCCGATGATGTCGCCGGGCCAGGCTTCGTCAGTGGTATTTCGGTCCTGCGCCATGAAGGTGATGGCGTTGTTTACCGCCAGCGTCTTGCCGGTGGATAATTGCTTGAGCTTGATGCCGCGTTCGAACTTGCCGGAGCATACGCGTACGAAAGCGATGCGGTCGCGGTGTTTCGGATCCATGTTGGCCTGGATCTTGAACACGAAACCGGTGAATTTCGGTTCCAGCGGCTCGACCGTGCGTGTCGCGGCAGTGCGGTGCAGCGGTGCAGGGGAAAGATCGACGATGGCATCGAGCAGCGATTGCACGCCGAAGTTATTGATCGCCGAGCCGAAGAACACCGGCGTCTGCTTGCCGGTGAGGTAGGCGCCCTTGTCGAAGGTGTGCGATGCACCGCGCACCAGTTCGATTTCCTGCCGCAGTTCGGTGGCCTGGTAGCCAAGCAGTGCGTCGAGCAGCGGGTTGTCGATGCCTTCGATGACCTGGGAAGTTCCCTTTTCTGCCTGAGGGTCGAAGAAGAGGATCGAGTCGTCATAGAGGTCATAAACCCCTCGGAAGCTCTTGCCCATGCCGATCGGCCAGGTCATCGGCGCACACTGAATTTGCAGCACCGACTCGATTTCGTCGAGCAGATCGATGGGGGCGCGGCCCTCTCGGTCGAGCTTGTTGATGAAGGTGATGATCGGCGTATCGCGCAGGCGGCAGACGTTGAGCAGCTTGATCGTCTGTGCCTCGACGCCGTTGACAGAGTCGATCACCATGGTGGCCGAGTCGACGGCGGTCAGTGTGCGGTAGGTGTCTTCCGAGAAATCTTCGTGGCCGGGGGTGTCGAGCAGGTTCACCATGCATTCGCGGTAGGGGAACTGCATCACCGACGAGGTCACAGAAATACCGCGCTGTTTTTCGAGTTCCATCCAATCCGAGGTGGCGTGGCGTGCCGCCTTTCTTGCCCGTACCTCACCCGCGACCTGGATGGCGCCGCCGAACCACAGCAGCTTTTCAGTCAGCGTTGTCTTGCCGGCGTCAGGGTGGGAAATGATGGCAAAGGTGCGACGACGGGCGATTTCGTGGGCGAGCTTGGACACGGCAGTAGGCGTCTGGAAAAGTGGCGAATTATAAGGGTGCAATCCGGCGCTTTGCCTTGTTGTCAGCAGGATCACAGTTGGTAAAATCAAACGGTGAAGTCAAATATTCGATTCCTGCAAGGTCTGCTTTTCTCGCTGTTGCTGGCCGGCGGCGCGGTTCTCCATGCTGAACCGCTGCGTCTTAACAGCGGGGTGGGTGCGCCCTATTTTCAGTCCGACAAAAAAGGTTTTCTTGATCTGCTGGTGCCGGCAGTGTTTCGGCGCATCGGCGTGGAGGCGGAGGGCGTGCAATATGCCGCTTCGGAGCGGGCGATGCTCAACGCGAATAACGGCATCGATGATGGCGTGGTGATGCGTATCAAGGGATTGGAAAAGACCTACCCCAATTTGATCCGTATCGAGGAAAAGGTCATCGACAATGAATTTGTGGGCTATGCCACCCGTGTGAAATTCACGACCACCGACTTTGCCTCCCTCAAGGATTATCAGGTCGGTTACATCAACGGCTGGAAAATCTTCGAGTCCGGTCTGCTGCCCGGCACGGCGGTGACAAAGGTGCAGGATGTCGAACAGTTGTTTGCCCTGCTGGCCAGGGACAGGGCAGACGTGGTTCTCTTCGAACGCTGGCAGGGCAATCATCTCCTGAACGAACAGGGCATTCAGGCGGACATGCTGACGCCGCCGCTGGTCACCACTGAAATGTTCATGTATCTGCACAGGAAGCACGCCCACCTTGTTGAACCTGCGGCGCGCGCGCTGCGCGCGATGAAGGCGGATGGCAGTTATCAGGCGATCGCCGCCCAGTCCTTGCCGAACCTCGGTAAAAAATGAAGTATCCCGGACTGATAGACGGCAAACGCCGTCTGGCACGCCGCCTGGTGTTGCTGACCCTGCTGGCCAGCGGCCTGATTGCCACCATCATTACCGCAGCACAGCTTTACCTCGAGTATGACCGTGAAGTAAAGGATATCGGAAAGCGCTTTACCGAGATCGAGACTGCGTATCTGCCGAGCGTCAGGCAAGGCCTGTGGGTGATGGATCGCCAGGCTTTGCAGGTGCTGGCAGACGGCATTCGCCAATTGCCCGATTTTGAATTTGCCGCCATGCTGGTCGAGGGCAGTGCTGTGGCTGCCAGCGGCACCCGACCGGCCAGGTCGAATCTGACCCGCCTTTATGAGATCGAATACGAATATCGCGGGGTGCGCCAGGTCATCGGTACACTAGAGGTTGCCGCCAGCGATGCCGGCCCGTTGCGACGCACTTGGGAACGCCTGTGGTTCGTGCTCATTCTCAACGGACTCAAGGCTGCGGTTATTGCCATGCTGCTGTTGCTGCTGGTGCGGCGCATGATCACCGAACCGGTGTCGCGCATCTATCTTCATACGCGCAACATGGCGGCGGGCCAACTCAACGAGGCGCTCACCCTTGAGGCGAACTATCCTTCGTGCCGGGACGATGAGATCCACGAGCTTGCGGCAGCCGTAGACCACATGCGTACCCGCTTGCAACAGCGCACCGCCGACCTGGAGGAGTCAAATTCTCAATTGACTGAGGCGGTTTCCGAGAAGGGAATCGCGCTGATGCAGGTGCGTGCCTATGCGGAAGCCCTCGAACTGGCCGCCGGCGTGTTCGCCCACACGTTCGAGGGCATCATGATCACCGACGCCGCCGGCACGATACTCTCGGTCAATCCCGCTTTCTTCACCATCACCGGCTATGCCGAAGCCGAGGTCATTGGGCAGACACCGCGCCTGTTGCGCTCACATCATCAGGGCGAGAACTTTTACCGCGAAATGTGGGCCGTGCTCTCCGCCACTGGCGAGTGGCGCGGCGAATTGTGGAACCGCCGCAAGGATGGCGGTGCTTACCTGCAATGGACGAGCATCACTACCATTCGTGATGCCGCAGGCCAGCCGCACCGGCGGATTGCCGTGATGACCGACATCACCGAGCTACGCAGCAAGGACGAGCACATCCGTCATCAGGCCTACCACGACAGCCTGACCGGTTTGCCTAATCGCATGCTGCTGCAAAACCGTCTGGACCACGCCATCAAGGCGGCGGAACGCGACGGCTCGCGCATCGCCGTGCTGTTTATCGACCTCGATCGCTTCA
>CAIYZZ010000321.1 GCA_903930805.1 uncultured Rhodocyclaceae bacterium
ACTAACATCACGTTTACCGCCGGTAACGAGGATTTTCATGCTCAGTCTTTTCTACCGTAGATATCCTCGAATCTCACGATGTCGTCTTCGCCAAGATAGCTGCCCGACTGTACCTCGATGATCTCGAGCGGCACCTTGCCGGGGTTTTCCAGGCGGTGGATGGTGCCCAGTGGAATGTAAGTCGACTGGTTCTCGGAAACGAGGATTACCTCGTCGCCGCGCGTCACTTTAGCCGTGCCTCTTACTACCACCCAGTGCTCGGCGCGGTGATGGTGCATTTGCAGCGAAATCGCCGCACCGGGATTGACCCCGATGCGTTTTACCTGGAAACGCTCGCCGAAGTCGATGCTGTCATACCAGCCCCAGGGCCGATACACCTTGCGGTGCGACTTGCCCTCGGCACGCCCGGTGCCCTTGAGCTGAGCCACCACCACCTTGATCTTCTGCACCTGCGACTTATCCGCCACCAGGATGGCATCCGGCGTCTCGACCACCACCAAGTCCTTGAGGCCCACGCAGGCTACCAGGCGATCCTTGGCCATCACTAGCGTATCGGTGGTATCGATGGCGATCACGTCGCCCATCAGTACGTTGCCTTGGGCATCCTTCTCGCCCACCTCCCACAGCGCGTTCCACGCGCCTACGTCTGACCAGCGCGCCTCCAGTGGCACCACCACCACCTCGCCAGAATTGGGTTCCTCGGCGGCGAGCGGTTCCATCACCGCATAGTCGATTGAGTCGGCAGGACAGGCCGCAAACGCCGCCGCATCCGGCCGCTGAAAGTCATGATCCTGCTGCCGTGCGGCGTAGGCGCTCTGGCAGGCTGCCGCCATCGCCGGCTGCATCTGGCGGATCTTCGCCAGCCATACCGAAGCCTTGATGGCGAAGATGCCGGCATTCCACAAATAGTCGCCGCTGGCCAGATACTGGGCGGCCAGCTCGGCATTCGGTTTTTCGACGAAGCGCGCCACCTGATAGCCGCCCTCGCCATAGGGCGCGCCACGGCGAATGTAGCCGTAGCCGGTTTCCGGTGCCGTCGGCAGGATGCCGAACGTCACCAGCTTGCCAGCCGCCGCAAATTCCGCCCCGCGTGCCACGGCGGCACGGAAGGCTACCGCATCTTGGATGATGTGATCAGCCGGCATCACCACCATCACCGGATCATCGCCCTCAGCATTCGCCGCCAGTGCGGCTAGCGTCAGCGCCGGCGCGGTATTGCGTCCGGCCGGTTCGAGGATCAGTACCCCGTGGCCGACACCCACTTCGCGCAGTTGCTCCGCCAGTAGAAAGCGGTGATCTTCGTTGCCCACCAGTATCGGGCTGCCCACCGTTCCCAGGTCAGCCAGCATCTTGCCAGAGAGACGCAGGGCCGTCGCCTGTAGCATGGTGTGGTCGCCATTCAGCTTCAGCAGTTGCTTGGGATATTGCTCACGCGAAAGCGGCCACAGGCGCGAGCCCGAGCCGCCGCAGAGGATGACAGGGGTAATGTTCATGGCGCAATCCTTACGATGAAGATGGATAGGTAAAAGTAAAACGCGGTGCAATGCGCCACATGGGATGCAACTGGTATTTTAAGGTATTAGTTGGCGCTGCGAATTGATCATAATTTTCGTTGCATGGCATGGCTATGTACAGCGCAAATCAACACTTACCCGGCCAGTATTTGCGGCACCGCAATATGCGATAATCTTCCCCTACAAACGGGATAGCAGTTTGATACAAAGCTAATTCCTTAATTTCACCCCAGCAGTACCGTTAATAAATACACACGATTTATTGCACTGCACAGAGAGAAGGCAACTGCCATGAATATGAGCAAGGTCGGCAAATTCGAGAGCCTCAAGATTGTCAATGAGTTCGACAAAGCTCTGATCGATATGTTCGGTATCAACATGACCGATGCGCGCATTACCCGCTACGAAGTGCTAGCCAGTTGCGGAGAACTTGGTTGTGCCACAAAAGCCGCAGAGTCATTTGGACTGATGCGCGGCATGACGCGTCTGGCCGCATCCGGACAACTTGGCTGAGCAGGACAATCGGAAAAAAAGTCGGCGCTGGCGGGGCGGCGCAAGGTAGCGCTGCGTGGGTTTACATCAGTTTTGACAACCCCTTGACCTCGAATTTTAGCGAACCGGTTGGGCAGGTATCGATGCACAGGCCACAGCTGGTGCAATCGGGGCCGATCGGAACTTCGGTGTGGATGGCGCTCCCCTTGATTACCGTGTCGAGCACGTGCGGCACCAGGCAGACCTTGCGGCAGTCGCTTTCGTGGAAGCAGTCGTCGAGGGTGTATTTGATGCGCAGCGGCGACAGGATGCCGACCACGCCGTAGGTCAGGCCGATCGGGCAGGCATAGCGGCACCAGGCGCGCTTCGAGAAAAAGACCTCGAATACCAGCAGCGCCAGCACCCACAGCCGGCGTAATCAATCACGAAGAAAACCGGTAGCAGGGCGGGGACCAATGCCAGCAACAGTGAGAAGCTGCGGATCTTCCAAACGCCCAGCAGGATGATTGCCATCGCCACAACCATCCCGGCCATCGACACCTGGGTGGCGAGTATCAGATTGGCTTTCCAGCGCTCCAGCACGTCGGGCTGATGGAAAAAGCTGCTC
>CAIYZZ010000322.1 GCA_903930805.1 uncultured Rhodocyclaceae bacterium
CCATCAATAGGTCAAAGATCTCTCCTTTTTCCTCGAACCATTCTTTATCAAGATGTAGTCGCTCAAGAAGGTCTGGTGATATTTCGCCCAACATGTCGGCAATTGGCAAGCCGCCCTGGATTCCCTTGGCGATAAGGTAGGCGACATGAACCACCTGCGCTGGAAGGTCGTCATCTGCGGGACAATCATAATGACCGATGGCGGTTTGAATACATTCGGGGAAATTCCATCGGCGCACGAGTTCCATGCCAACCTCAAAATGATCCGTCTGGAACAAGGCCCGTTCCTCGTTCCGCATTTCTTGGATAGGAACATCTATTACGCGTCCCGAAAAAGTCAGCGCAGCGTCTGGAAAGCAAATATTAATCAACAATTGACCAATCCCATGCATCAAACCTGCCGAGAACAACATCTCCCTGTCCCTATCCAAGTTTTGTCCGATGATGTGGGCCAAGTTCGCCACCAGCATGCTATTGCGCCAGAACTCTGCCAGGTCGATGTTGCCTGCCCGAGTGAAAGTGCGGTTAAGGGAGCTGGCGATCACGCGATTGCGAAAGGCGGTCAGTCCGATCAAATTGATTGCCTGGCTAATATTTGCCACATTTCGTCCGACACCGTAATAACTGGAGTTGGCTAAACGCAGGACATTGGCTGAAATTACCGGATCGTTATGTACCAACGCGGCAAGTTCTGAAAACGAAACATCTTCATTGCGCAAACTGGCAACGACCTCCTGCATTACTTTGGGGATCTGCGGAAGTTGATCCGCTTGGGCAAACATCTCTTCAGCAGTTGGGCTCATAGATATATTCCATAGCTTGAAAAATGCATAGGCGTCTTAACTTCATGTGCCGTAACGCGCCTCGACCTTGATGCCAATTTTCTTTAGGAATGGTGTTGGTAATTCACCTCCGGCGCAGACGATGATGGCATCGTTGGCCAATTCAATGGGCTCACCCGCCCGCATCAGGGTTACAGAGTCAGGGGTAATATTCTTGACGGTCGAATCCATTAACAGGTTCAACTGATTGGCCGCGACAGCATCTTCCAGTCTTTGCCGATTCTTCGGTTTTACGCGGTCGAATGCTTTGCCACGGTAGGAAAGAGCGACGACCGATCCCGGTTCCGCTGCCACATCAAAAGCCGCCTCAAGCGCACTGTCGCCACCTCCGACGACGAGGACGCATTTGTTTTTGTACTGCTCTGCCTCAATCAGTCGATATACGACCTTGGGGTGTTCTTCACCGGGAGCGCCTAGTTTTCTGGGCGTTCCGCGCCGTCCTATGGCAAGCAGAATGCTCGCCGTGCGGTAGGCGCCCTTGTTGGTTCGGATAGTGAATCCCTCCGTCTCTGGGGTGATTCCCTCCATGCGTTCAGAGAAGCGCACCGCCGGCTTTGCTTTTTCAAGGACTCCCTGCCAGATTTCCATCAATTGCTCCTTGCTGACTTCTCGTACTTTGATTTCACCTATCAGAGGCAGCTTCATGGGGGCTGTCATGACTAGTTTGTTGCGGGGATAGTGATAAGTGGTTCCCCCCAGCGAATCTTCCTGCTCGATCGTTACATAGCTAAGTTTCGCCGCCTCGGCTGCCAGCGAAGCAGCAATGCCGGCCGGCCCCGCTCCGACTATGACGAGGTCGTGATCAAACTTGCCTCGGGGCAACGCGGCGATATTATTTACGGCCTGAACACCTTGCCGGACTGCATTCCGAATCAAGCCCATCCCCCCGAGTTCGCCTGCGATGTAGATTCCTTTCAGGTTTGTCTCGAATTCCGGATTGACTTCCGGGATTTCAATGCCGCGCTTTGCCGTGCCAAAAACCAGACGGATCGCGCCGACCGGACACGCAGGTGCACAGGCGCCATGGCCAATGCAATGCGTTGGGTTTATCAGGACCCCTTTGCCATCAATCACACCAAGGGCCTTTTCGGGACAGCTGCGCACGCAGGCCCCCGAGCCCATGCATATCGAGAGATCAACCACAGGATGCAGGGATGGCGGCTCCGTCAGACCCTCTTCTTCCGCCGCTTTTAGAACCTTGGCATGCTTCTGGTATTGCTTGCGGGAAAAGTGAAGATGAAACTGGATAAAGATAACGACCAGAATCGCGGGAACAAGATAGTAGAAAAGATCTGACATGGGATGCTGATAAATGGGGGCCGGCAGAGTCAGGTTAACTAGCGGCTATTGTCGAGCATTCTCTCGATCTGCTCGACAACCGTCAAAGGGTCATCGCCATGACAATGTTCCGCGATGGCAAAAAGCAGGGAAACGGGCCCCTGGTCTTTGCTCTCGATCAAGGAGACACGCCGCTGTATCTTGTCCTTGACATTCTCGGCATCGTGGGCAGTCGTGTCGGGGAGCATGACTAGCATAACTTCCCTATCCCAACGGCCGGCTGTATCCGAAATGCGGAGACAATCCCCAATCGCCGATGCTGTCGAACGCAGCAACTTGTTGCCTGATGCATAACCGAATTGGCCAACATAGGCAGCATACCCGTCTATTGCGCAGGCCAA
>CAIYZZ010000323.1 GCA_903930805.1 uncultured Rhodocyclaceae bacterium
GATATCCGCGCCATCGACCGCTTCGAAGATTTCTACCAGAACGTCCAGAAAGACCCGACGGTGAAGTTCATCAAGTCCAAGGTCGCGCGCATCGCCGAGAACAAGGAAAACGGCAATCCGATCCTGCACGGCGTCGATACCGAGGGCTACAACCGCTATGCCACCGAACACGACCTCGTCGTGCTGGCCGTCGGCATGGAACCGGAAGTCACCGGCGTGAAACTGCCCGACGACATCCTGCTCGACTCTTCAAACTTCATCGAAGGTTCGAAGTCGCAAGGCATGTTCGGTGCCGGTAGCGCCTCCAGCCCGCTGGACGTCAATCGCGCCGTGCAAAGCGCGACTGCGGCCGCCATGCGCGCCGTCCAGGTGATCCACAAAAACGCATCTACGGAGGCCGCGTAACCATGGCCGATATCAAATACGCTGCATACATCTGCTCCGGCTGCGGCCTCGGTGAAGCACTCAACATCGCCGGGCTGGAAAAGGTCGCCAAGACCGAAGGCAAGATGGCTGTGATCAAGAACCATCCCTTCCTCTGCAATGCCGAAGGCGTGCAGATGATCAAGGACGACATCGCCAACGACGGCGTCACCCATCTATGCATCGCTGCCTGTTCACGGCGCGCCAAGGCAGAAGCGTTCAGTTTTCCCACCGCAGCCGTCTCCCGTGCCAACCTGCGTGAAGGCGTGATCTGGGTCGTCGCCGAAGGCGGCGACCATGATGAAGTCCGCCAGGAAATGGCCGAGGACTACGTCCGCATGGGCTGTGCCGAAGTCAAGAAAATGCAGGTGCCCGCTGGCAAGGTGAAAGAATCGTCCAGCAAGCGCATCCTCGTCGTCGGTGGCGGCATGTCCGGCATGACGTCAGCGCTGGCAGCGGCCGAAACCGGTTACGAAGTCGTGCTGGTCGAAAAAACCGGCACGCTCGGCGGCTTTGCCAGCAACCTCTACAAGCGGGTGCCCTTCTCTTCGCCCTATGCCGAAGCCCAGCCCACCGGCGCTGCCGAACTGGCCGCCCAGGTTTCCGGCAACCCGAAGATCAAGGTGCATCTGAACTCGACGCTGGCTGAAACCGCCGGCGCCCCCGGCCGCTTCGTCGCCAAGGTGGCGCAGGAATCCGGCAGCGTCACCGAGGAACTCTGCGGCGCCATCGTCCAGGCCACCGGCTTCACAACCTACGATATCGCCAAACTGCCCGAACTCGGCGGCGGCCAGGCCAACGTGGTCGACCAGGCTGGCCTCGAGGCCATGGCAAAGGCCGCCAACGGCAGCGCCATCAAGCGTGCCGATGGCAAGGAAGTCAAATCCGTGGTCTTTGTGCAGTGTGCCGGCCAGCGCGACGAATCTGGTTCTCACCTGCCCTACTGCTCAGGCCATTGCTGCGGCACCAGCATCAAGCAGGCGATGTACTTCAAGGACCAGAACCCCGATATCGACACCGTGGTGGTGTACGACGATCTGCGCGTGCCGGGCATGGGCGAAGACTTTTATCGCAGTGCCCAGCAAAAGGGCGTGATCTTCACCAAGGGCAAGGCCAGCAAGGTCACCGGTGGCGATGCGTGCAAGGTCGAGTTTCACGATCTGATCCTGAACGAGGACACCACTGCCGAAGCCGACTTGGTGGTGCTGGCGACCGGCCAGGTGCCGAATGCCGGCGTCGATCTCGACGCCTGGACGGAAATCAACACCAAGGCCGAAGGCGGTGACGCCGCAGCCAAGGAGCAACGCACCGCGCTCGAAACCACCTCCGTACTCAAACTGGCTTACCGTCAGGGCCCGGACGTGCCACAGTTCAAGTATGGCTTCGCCGATTCGCACTTCATTTGCTTCCCCTACGAAACGCGCCGCACCGGCATTTATGCTGCCGGCCCGGTGCGCCGCCCGATGGATATGTTGCAGGCGACGGACGACGCAATGGGCGCCACGCTGAAGGCCATCCAGGCGGTCGAAAACGTCCAGCTCGGTCGCGCCGCCCATCCGCGCGCCTGGGACCTTTCTTTCCCCAGCGCCCGCCTCGAAGGCTGCACGCAGTGCAAACGCTGCACGGTGGAATGCCCCTTCGGTGCCATCGACGAAGATGAAAAGCGCTTCCCAGTTTTCAATGAAGAACGCTGCCGCCGTTGCGGCACCTGCATGGGTGCCTGCCCGGTACGCGTCATCTCCTTTGAAAACTATTCCTGCGATTCCGTCGGCATGCAGGTCAAGGCCGTCAATGTGCCGGATGAAGATGAAGAAAAACCGCGCATCCTGATTCTCGCCTGCGAAAACGACGCCTACCCGGCGCTCGACATGGCCGGCCTGCAGCGCATTACCTATTCGGCTTTCGTGCGGGCGATCCCGGTACGTTGCCTCGGCTCGGTCAACACCATCTGGATCACCGACGCACTGAACTCTGGTTACGACGGCGTGATGATGATGGGCTGCAAGCGCGGTGACGAGTATCAGTGTCACTTTGTGAAGGGCTCGGAGATGGCCTTCTACCGCATGAGCAAGATCGGCGACACGCTGAAGCAGTTGGGCCTCGAGCCCGAGCGCGTACAGACGCAGGAGGTTGCCATTACCGACAATGCCCGCGTCGCCCAGTTGATCAACGACTATGTCGCCGAACTCATTGAAATGGGCCCGTCACCAATGAAGGGCTTCGGCTAAAAAGGAGCGATGACGATGACTACCGCAAACCAAACTGCCGTCGCAAAATACAAGAACAACTTCCTCAAGGAAGTCGAAGCCAACGTCGAAGAAGGCCACTGGGTCAAGATGTGCATGCAGTGCGGCGTCTGCGCCGGCTCCTGCCCCTTCGGCCCGCACTGGGAACACTCGCCACAGAAGATCTTCATGATGATCCGTGCCGGCAAGCGCGAGGAAGTTCTTAAGACCGACTCGATGTGGATGTGTACCTCATGCTACAACTGCATGGCGCGCTGTCCACGCAAGTTGCCAATCACGCACATCATGCACGGTCTGGCGAACTACTCCTACCGCCTCGGCCAGTCGCCCAAGGGCCAGCCGAATCAGGTAATCGCCAAGATTTTCTGGGACAACGGCATCAAGAATGGTCGCGTCAACGAACTGACTTTCTCGCTGGCCATGTATTTCAAGGATGGCTTTGTGCAGGGCGTGAAAAATGGCTTGGCCATGCAAGGCATTGGCCTCGGTTTGATGAAAGCCAAGCGTCTGAACCCCATGGAAATATTCGGCGGGCATACTTGCAAAGACAAGAGCGGCATTCAGAAGATGATCGCCAAGGCACGCGAGATCGAAGATCGCCGCCGCGGCCTCACCTAACAGGCAACAGGAGATAGCGACGAATATGACCAAGAAACAATACGCCTTCTACCCGGGCTGCTCTTCCCAGAAGGGTGCTTCGGCATCGAACTACCTGACCTCGTTCGGCGTCATGTGTGACAAGCTCGACATCCAGTTGAACGAGATTCCCGACTGGAACTGTTGCGGCGCCTCGATTGGTTATGCCGAGGGTGGCGAATTGCCACGTCTGGTGCTTAACGCCCGAAATCTGGCGATTTCCGAGCAGGCACTGCCCGGCCAGGACATCGTCTCCGGTTGTCCGGCCTGCTGGCTGTCGATTCGCGAAACCGTCGAGCGCCTGCACGAATCGAGCAGCCTGCTGGCCGAGACGAACGAAGCGCTCAAGGAAGCCGGACTGAATCTGAAGAGCCAACTTCGTGGTCGTCACATGACCGAGGTGCTCATCGAGGACATCGGCTATGACGCCATGAAAGCGGCCGTAGTCAAGCCGTTGGATGGCGTGAAAATCGCCGGCTACGTCGGTTGCCAAGCCAACCGGCCTTACGGCATCGCCGGCGAGTCTTTCGAAAACCCGCAATATCTCGACATGATGATCGAAACCGTCGGTGCCAAAGCGGTCCCCTACGATCAGAAAGTCTCTTGCTGCGGCGGCGCACTGGCCTTCTCCGAGCCGGAAAAGGCGCAGAAGCAGATTCGCGACATTGTCGAGTCAGCCTATGACAGTTCGGCTGACCTGATCGTGACGCCCTGCCCGCTGTGCCAGGCCAACGTCGAGATATATCAGTCCGAGATCAACAAGAAACAGGGCACCAAGTTCAACATGCCGGTCGTCTATTACACGCAACTGCTGACACTTGCCTACGGTGGATCTGCCAAGGAATCCGGCCTCGACGGCCAGTTGATCCGCGCCGAGAAACTCGAAAAGATCGCGGGGAAATAAACCTCTTTTGCTATACTCCGCGCCCAACGTGGGGGGGTAGCTCAGCTGGGAGAGCGCCGCGTTCGCAATGCGGAGGTCGTGAGTTCGATCCTCATCCTCTCCACCACTTAACCAAGGCCAGACTCTGCTCTGGCCTTTTTCAATCCTGCCCGGAACTGAGGTAGGTCGGAAAAAATGGAGTCCAACGATTCGTAAAATGAAACGAACGGAGGACACAGATGGAACGGATACCGCAAGGGAGGTAACAGATCCATGTCCTCGCCGGGATCCATGTGGGCGCAATATATTTTTTCTGGATAGGTGGGTGCATCAGGCAGTGCCACCAGTTCGACGGATTCGATGATCATTCATTTCTCCTTGAACTATGAACCATATCGGCGCAGGGCAAACGAAGATGAGCGGGAATAAGGGGTAAAAGCCGCCGTGTATCATCGTTTCATGCTGAAACGTATCGCCATCTGGTTCCTGGTATCCCTCTGGATGCTCGAGGAGTTGTTATGGGATGCCATCAACTGGATCGAGGAGCGGATCGCATTCCTTCATCTAGCCGCCATGTTTCACCGGCCGCCAGAAATTGAAGTTTGTAGTGGTGATGTCGGTTGATGACCCGCAATTCAGATTGGATTGCTTAATATTTGAGCAATTGTGCGAGTTGAGGACGTACTTTCCCCTACCCCCGAAGAC
>CAIYZZ010000324.1 GCA_903930805.1 uncultured Rhodocyclaceae bacterium
CGCAGCACCGATCAGGCTGTTGTCCAGGCCGGCGGCGCAAGACATAACAGACCATTACCCGAACCCGAGAGGGCGCGCAGCGGTCGGCCACCAAGCGCAGCTTGAGCGGAGCGACTGGCCGACTTTGGGTAATGCGCTGTTATGTTGAATCGCTTGCGATTTACCCCGGCCTGGCAGGGTGCAATCGAGCGCCGCAAGCAAGCCGGGTTTGACGTAGCCGACGGCGCCGTGAGCGAAGCTGACGGCGCAGGCGGCGGGCAGACCGCGCGAACGCTGGCAAAGGGCAAAAGTCGGCGCTGGCGGGACGGCGGTAAAGGAACGCGCAAAGCCGTGGCGCGGCTTTATCGCGCGACGGCGTGGTTCAGGATGCGATGCGGTAGCGACGGCGCGGGGCTTGCGGGGTTTGTTGCAAGCGCCGTGACGGAGCGGTCAAAGATCTGTCAGCATCAAAAGTCGACGCCGGCAGGACGGCAATCCAATCAAAAAAAGCAGCGTGGGTAGAAGTGTGGGTAATAAAGTAAAAACGCACAGAAAGTCGCGTGGTTACGTGCTACTTGGCGGAGAGAGAGGGAGTCGAAGTTCACACGCCAAGCCTTTACTGGCATGATCACTGGTGATGTGCACTGGATTTATGCCCCCATCCCGCAGACGTACCCCTTCGGATTGGGGCGAAACAAGCATACTCTTGTGGAACCATTGTCACCAAGACGCAAGGACAGAGGGCTAGAATAAGCAGCACTATGGGCTTCCAGCACCTCATCAGCAGAATGCAACACGAAGCATTTATGGTGTTCGTGCTGTGTCTCTGCGCTATCGTCATGCTGTTCTTATTCAAGCGAAGGGTAGATAGGGAAAAGAATCCCCACTATCGACGGACTCCCATACCGAAAGATAAAGAAGCGCCAAATGAGAAAGCCCCGCAAGGCCAAGGGGAACAAGACCAAGCGGGGCTGAGAGGCTGACCCCCATCACAGGGTCAAGGCGGATGCTACGGGGTGAATCTTAAAGGATGCTTAAAGCGGCAACCTTGTTTCACACAGCCCTACCTTGCCTTTTCCCCCCCGGTTGTGGTTCGGTGGGCAAAGCTGGCATATAAGCCATGATCGTAGCCAACGGAATCGTAACCAGATTGACCCATGTCAATATGAGCATAGCGTGAAAGCGGAGAATTAAAGATATTACTTTAGTAATAAGCGGGGTTCTGCTGCTACATCTGACAAGTGCGATGAAATGAAGGACGACATCTTCCGTTGGAGCGATGGTTTCGCCATTGGTCTGGAAATCGTCGACAACCAGCATCACAAGTTGGTCAGCATCCTCAATCAACTTGCGCAGATTCATACCAGCAAGGCTGGGGGTGTTGATTTGTTGCGGGTATTCGATGAACTCGTCAATTACACCGCCTACCACTTCAGTACAGAAGAAAGCCTGATGGACGAGGTCGGCGTCAGCAAGGAGCATGCTGTCGCTCATCGCCGCGCACATCAACATTTTGTCGAGCAGGCTTTGGCAGCACGCGAGAAAGCCGCTGTTACTCCCCGGGAAGTCACGGGGGAAGTACTGGCATTTCTGACCAACTGGCTAATTCAGCATATCCTGGGAGTTGATCGACGCCTCGGGGATGAAATCCGCAAAGCTCATCAGGCGTCTGGCACGCAACTTACCGTCAGCCCCCCGCCCAGTGGCGAACGTACCACTGAAGTTCTCCTGGAAGCGCTTGATCGGCTGTATGTCCGGCTAGGGCAAAACACCGCCGAACTCACTGAAACAAACCATCGCCTCCAACAAGAGCTTGCAAAGAGCAAACAGGCAGAACAATACCTTCGCATTGCGGCAACGGCATTTGAAGCGCAGGAAGCCATTGTGATTACCGATGGGGATGGCAACATCCTCGAAGCCAACAACGCTTTCAGCCAGATTACCGGGTACGACCACAATGAAGTTATTGGGCGCAACCCGCGACTGTTAAATTCAAAGCGGCATGATGCCGCATTCTATGAAGCAATGTGGGACAGCGTTAAACACAATGGATCCTGGCAAGGCGAAATCTGGAATCGTCGCAAGGACGGGGGTATCTATCTTGCCTGGTTATCCATTACCGCAGTCAGGGATGATGCCGGGGTGGCAACCCATTATGTGGGGACAACCACCGACATCACCGAGCGCAGAACTGCGGAAGACAAGATCAAGGAACTGGCCTTCTTCGATCAGATCACCGGCTTGCCCAACCGCCGACTCATGCTGGATCGGTTGGACAAATCATTAACTTCATGTGTCCGCCACACCCGTCATGGAGCACTCTTCCTGATCGATCTGGATCACTTCAAGACCCTGAACGACACCGTGGGGCATGCCATGGGAGATTGCCTGCTCATCGAGGTGGGCAAACGATTAACAACCTGCGTCCGCGATGGCGATACCGTGGCGCATATCGGAGGTGATGAGTTTGTCATCATCATTGAAGATTTGGATGGTGGAGAGCAAGCAGCGATTCACTCTGAGGTAATCGCGGAGAAGATTCAATCCAAACTTGCCGAACCCTATAAGCTCAGCATTACAACGCCAGATGGCCAAATCAGCCAGTACGTGCACCAGTGTTCTGCGAGTATCGGTATCACCTTGTTCCGGGATCATTCCCTGACTACTGACGAACTGATAAAGCGTGCAGAAGCTGCCATGTACCAGGCGAAGGTTGAAGGCCGCAATACGCATCGTTATTTTGATCCGCAGATGCAGGCCGCGGTGCGTGCCCGCACCGCCATGGAACAGGATTTGCGCACGGCTATCATCGAAGGACAATTCGAACTGTATTACCAGCCGCAGGTAAATGCGACGAATCAGGTCATTGGGGCTGAAGTCCTTGTCCGCTGGAAACATCCAGAGCGCGGCATGATCCTCCCCGGTGAATTCATACCGTTGGCCGAAGAAACCGGATTGATCCTGCCGCTCGGTCATTGGGTTATGGCCAAGGCGTGTCAGCAACTCACCGCTTGGAGCAATTCAAAGGATCTGGGGCATCTGACC
>CAIYZZ010000325.1 GCA_903930805.1 uncultured Rhodocyclaceae bacterium
CGAATGAGCCGTAATCGGTCAGGTTGGTGACCTTGCCGAACAACCGCGTGCCGGACGGGTAACGGCGAGCGATTCCCACCCACGGATCTTCGCCAAGCTGCTTCATGCCGAGGCTGACACGGTTCTTTTCCTGGTCGAACTTGAGAATCTTTGCCGTCACTTCATCGCCGACGTTAAGCACTTCGGACGGGTGACGCACGCGGCGCCAAGCCAGGTCGGTGATGTGCAGCAGGCCGTCGATGCCACCGAGATCGACGAAGGCACCGTATTCGGTGATGTTCTTGACGACGCCCTTGACGATAGTGCCTTCGGACAGGTTTTCCAGCAGCTTCTGGCGCTCTTCGCCCATGCTGGCCTCGAGCACGGCACGGCGCGAGACGACAACGTTGTTGCGCTTGCGGTCGAGCTTGATGACCTTGAATTCGTACTCTTTGCCCTCGAACGGGGTGGTGTCCTTGACCGGACGGGTATCGACCAGCGAACCGGGCAGGAAGGCGCGAATGCCGTTGACCATGACGGTCAGGCCGCCCTTCACCTTGCCGGTGATCATGCCCTTGACGAGGATGCTGTCGGTCATCGCCTTGTCGAGATCGTTCCAGGCGGCGATGCGCTTGGCTTTGTCGCGGGACAGGCGGGTTTCACCGTAGCCGTCTTCGAGCATTTCGATGGCGACAAGAACAAAATCGCCCGGGTTGGCTTCGACTTCACCGCGGTCGTTCTTGAATTCTTCGGCAGCAATAAAAGATTCAGATTTCAGGCCCGCGTTGACGACCACAAAGTTTTGATCGACGCGGACAACTTCGGCCGTGATGACTTCGCCGGCGCGCATTTCCTGGCGGGAGAGGCTCTCCTCGAAAAGGGCGGCAAAAGAGTCTTCGATATTCACGGCAACAGCAGTAGCAGCAGACATAGTTTCTTCCAAATAACCGCCGATCAAGCTGGCGGGCTAGTTTCAAAAAGGCCGCTTGCGATGCACGATTTCCATCACGGCAGCCACGGTTTGCTCAATGCCTAGCAAGGTGGTATCCACCAACTCGGCATCGTCGCATTGCTTCAGGGGCGCAACGCTTCTCGCGGCATCGCGAGCATCGCGTTCCCTCAGTTCTTGCAGAATGTCCTGCAAAAGGGGCCGAATGTTAGCAGGCATTCCCTTGTCGATCAACTGGTTATAACGTCTTTCGGCGCGCGCCGCAGCGGATGCCGTCAAAAACACCTTGACCGGTGCTTCCGGGAAGACCACCGAGCCCATGTCACGACCATCGGCCACCAGTCCAGGAAAGCGCCGATAAGCCCGCTGGCGGTCAAATAGGGCGGCGCGGACGGACGGAAAAGCAGCCACTTTCGAAGCCCCGACGCCGACTTCTTCGGCTCGTATGGCAGTTGTGACATCGTCACCCGCCAGCAAAACTTGTTCACCGACAAACTCGGCGGGCAAGACCGCAGCAACCGCAGCGACGGCAGGCTCGTCTTCCAGTGCCACACCAGCGCGCAGAGCCGCCAGTGCGGTCAGGCGATACAGCGCCCCACTATCGAGAAAATGGAAACCCAGTGCCTCGGCCACGCGTTGCGCCACCGTGCCTTTGCCTGAAGCCGAAGGGCCGTCGATAGCAATAACCGGCGCGGCAATTGCGCCAAAAGCATCAAAATACTGAGGAAAGGTCTTGGCGACGCAGCCGGGATCGTTGATGCGCACCGGTACACCACCAAGCGCCGTCAACGCAAAGCACATCGCCACTCGATGGTCATCATAGGTGTCGATAGCTACGTTCGGCAAATAAGTCGGCGCTGGCGAGACGGCAATCCAGTCTTCACCCTCCTCCACCGTCGCACCAAGTTTTCGTAACTCGGTTGCCATCGCGGTAATGCGATCCGTTTCCTTCACCCGCCAGGAAGCGATGTTGCGCAAGCGGCATGGGCCATCGGCGAACAGAGCTGCGACAGCCAAGGTCATCGCAGCATCCGGGATATGGTTGAGATCGAGATCGAAGGCTTTCAGTTGGCCATCCGCAGGCGCGCTGGCTTCGATCCAGTTGTCGCCCCAGACGACGCGCGCACCCATGGTTTCCAGCGCATCGGCAAATTTCACATCACCCTGGATACTCTGGCGGCCCACACCCTCGACGCGTACCGGCCCACCGCCAATAGCCCCCGCTGCAAGAAAATAGGATGCCGACGAGGCATCGCCTTCGACATGCAGCAGGCCCGGGCTGCGATAGCGCTGACCGGCCGAAATCGTGAAACGCTGCCAACCGTCGCGTTCAACCTTCACCCCGAAGCGCGCCATCAGGTTGAGCGTGATCTCGATGTAGGGCTTGGAGATCAACTCGGTGCTCATTTCGATCACGGCCTGCTTTCCGGTCAGCGGCAGGGCCATCAGCAGGGCCGTCAGAAACTGCGATGACACGTCACCCCGCACACGAATCGGCGCATCGAGATTAATGCTCGCAGGAAAAATCTCCAACGGCGGGAATCCATCGTTACCCGTGTAGCGCACATCGCAACCGATCTGCCGCAACCCATCGACCAAATCGCCAATTGGTCGCTCGTGCATGCGCGGTACGCCGCTCACCTGGTAATGCCCGCCCGACAGGGCCAGTGACGCCGTCAGCGGCCGGATCGCCGTACCGGCATTGCCCATGAAAAGATCGGCGTCCTTGCCGGGAAACACACCCGCGCAACCGCTGATCCGATAGGCGTTTTTTCCAAGCGCCGTCACGCCAACGCCGACTTTTTTCAGCGCTGCCAACATCACGCGCGTGTCGTCGGAATCCAGCAGGTCGCGGGTTTCCGTAGCGCCTGAAGCCAGAGCAGCCAGCAGCAGCATGCGGTTGGAAATACTTTTGGAGCCGGGCAGTTTTACCGTGCCGGAGGCGCACTTTAGGGCGGGCAGGTCAAGGTAATTCATGTAGGTAACCAGATAGTCAGGCGGCCTGTTCCTCAGATACCTGAGTCAGTCCAAATTCGATGGAGTCGGCAGAAATATCCGCGCCGCATTCCCATTCCACAAAATAGCCGCCGTTGCGGACTTTCATGAAATCATTGATTGTCGCGGCGGCGCAAACACTTCATAATCGAGATAAGGGCGCACGTCGAACACTCCCGCTCGGCCATCGGACATACAGACTTGCAAAGTGTGATTCGACTGCGGCATGATTTTTTCGATGCTCATTGGTCAAGACCTTTAATCATAAAGAGCGACTTACCACTGATCGCCAGCGCCGACTTTTCATTTCGCCATCGCCACAGGCAGATAAGGACTCTCAGGATTGACGGTCAGGGTTTGCGAGCCCGGGTGCAATACCAAATCCATCATGTCCATCGGCACCGCCCCCATCAAGGGTTCATCGCCGAAAACCAAGGCGGAAAGGTCGCAATAGCGATCACCGAAATGCACGCGCAGCGGCCCGATCATGGGCACTGCGCGGCGCGAGCCGTCTGCCAGAATGACTTCTCGCCGGCCAACCTCCGTAAGGTCGAAACCCAGTTGCAAGGCCATATGCTCGGGGACGATCATAAAGACTGCCCCGGAATCGACGAGCGCATGCGCCGGAAAACGACGCTTGTCCCAGACATTTTCTAGTTCGATATCCGCGTAAGTCAGGCCCATGACATTCTTCCTTTTGCTTTATGACAGACGGAATGATAGTCCCGCTACTCACCCACCGGCAACAGGGATTTGAGCCAGGCATCACGGCGTGTGCGCGCGGTATCAAACATCACCTCGAGCCCGGTACTGTCGGCACTGGCGAGCAAAACACGCGTGCGCAGCAGCTCGACCATGTAGGCGTCGAGTTCCTTCAATAGGGCGTTGCGATTGGCCAAACAGATGTCGCGCCACATCTCGGGGTGGCTGCTGGCGATGCGCGTGAAGTCGCGAAAGCCACTGGCGGCAAAGCCGAACAGCTGATCGGCATTGTCGCGAATAGCGAGGTCATGCACCAGTGCGAAGGCGAGTAGATGCGGCAAATGGCTTACTGCAGCGAAGACACGGTCATGGTCTTCGGGCAGCAGTTCAGACACGCGTGCCCCACAAATCTCCCAAACGGTGCGGATAGTCTTCACGGCTTCCGGCGAATTTTCGGGCAGCGACGTCAGTACCACGCGCCTGCCCACATAAAGATCGGCCCGGGCTGCGCTTACCCCGCTCTTTTCCGCGCCGGCGATGGGGTGGCCGGGGACGAACTGACCAATCTTCTCACCAAAGGCCGTACGCGCAACGGCAACGACATCGGACTTGGTGCTGCCACCGTCAGTGACAATGGTATGGGGTTCGAGATGCGGCGCCATAGCCTGCATCACCGGTAGCATTTGCCCAACCGGCATGCCGAGCAGGACGAGATCGGCACCTCGGAGCGCGTTTGCCCAGTCTGTCGCTATCTCATCGATCACGCCCAGTTGCAACGCCTGCTCCAGCGGTGCGCGCGTGCGCCCCATGCCGACGATTCTCACATCTTGCCGTCCCGCTAGCGCCGACTTTTCGCGTCGTCCCGCGAAATATTGTTTGATGGCCAGCGCGAACGAACCGCCGATCAGGCCGACACCGCAAACAATTACCTTGCTTGCCGCCATCAGAGTGATTTTTCCAGCACTTCAAGGAAACGCGCATTTTCGGTTTCAAGACCGATCGTCACACGCAGATGGTTCGGCAGGCCATAGCCGCCAATGGGTCGCACGATGACGCCCTGCTTCAGCAGCTTCTGGTTGACCGTCGCCCCCTCTTTCACGGCAAAGGTGACGAAATTGCCATGCGATGGAATGTGTTCGAGCCCGAGCCGCTTCAGACCGGCAACGATCTGCTCCATGCCACGCCGGTTGAGTGCGTAGGATTCGGCAACAAACAGGTGATCGTCGAGCGCAGCACAGGCTGCTGCCACAGCTAGGTTATTCACGTTAAAGGGCTGGCGCACCCGATTCATCAGGTCGGCAACTTCAGGTGCAGCAACGGCAAAACCGATACGCAGACCGGCCAAACCGTAGATCTTCGAAAACGTGCGGGTAATGATCAGGTTCGGGAATTCTTTGATCCAGGCCACGGACTCGGCACGCTCGGCCGGCGGCAGATAGTCGTTGTAGGCCTCGTCGAGGACGACCACCACGTCAGCCGGTACTGAGTGCATGAAGACCTTGACGTCTGGATAGGGCAGGAAAGTGCCGGTCGGATTGTTCGGGTTGGCGATCCAGACCATGCGCGTGTCGGAACGAATCGCGGCGCGCATGGCGGCCAGATCGTGGCCGTAATGCCTGGCCGGCACGACAATGCATGCGCCGCCAGCCGAAAGCGTTGCCAGCGGATAGACAGCGAAAGCGTGTAGTGAAAACACGGATGAACGTCCCGGCGCAAGAAACACCCGCGCCGCCAAGTCGAGCACGTCGTTCGAACCATTACCGAGCACAATCTGGTTTTGAGCAACACCGAGGCGTTCGGCCAGTGCGGCGATAAGAGCAAACTGGTCGGGGTAGCGCTCCAGCCCGCTAATCGCCATTTCAACGGCGGCGCGCGCCTTCGGACTCATGCCAAGCGGATTCTCGTTGGAAGCGAGCTTGACGATCTTTTCAACCGACAGCCCCATCTCCCTGGCCAGTTCGGTGATCGGTTTGCCCGGCACATAAGGGGAAATGCCGCGGATATAGGGCAACGCCTGCTCGGTAATGCTCATGCCTACCTCGTTAGATTGTTGTTACAGGCTGGCGCACGGGTAGGAGCCGAGTTCCTTGAGGAATCCCACGCAGCCGCGCAGATCATTGAGAGCGGCAGACAACTTGGCATCCTGCCGATGGCCATCGATATCGACGAAGAAAACATACTCCCAGCGACTGTTGCCAAAGCCACGCGCCGGACGCGACTCGAAGCGGCTCATCGAGACCCCGTGCTGCTTGAGCGGCGTCAGCAAATCATGTACGGCACCCGGTTTGTTTTGCGCAGAACAGACGAACGAAGTCTTGTCCTGTCCATTACCGGAGGGGCCGGCATCGTGGCTCGCCAGGGCGACGAAACGCGTAGTGTTGTTGGGGTCGTCCTCAATGTTGGCGGCCAAAATATTCAACTCGTACAGGCGTGCCGCTGCCTCGCCGGCGATGGCACAGGCTTCCGGGTCTTGCGCCGCCATGCGCGCCGCCTCGGCGTTGCTGGCGACCGGCACGCGTGGCAAGTTCGGCACGTTGCGGTTCAGCCATTCATGGCACTGCGCCAGTGACTGGGCATGGGAATAGAGCTTCTTCACGCCATCGAGCGAGGCCGCACACGTCATCAGGTTTTGATGAATGCGCAGATTGACCTCGCCACAGATCATCAGGGGCGAGGTCAGCATCAAGTCAAGGGTACGCCCCACCGAGCCTTCGGTCGAGTTCTCGACCGGCACCACGCCATAGTCGGCCTGACCGGATTCGACAGCGCGAAACACATCGTCGATGGTCAGATAGGACGTGAAGGTCGGGGCCGATCCGAAGTGCTTCTTGGCGGCCGACTCGGTGAAGGTACCCGCCGGACCGAAATAGGCGATACGCAGCGGCTGTTCGAGCGCCAGGCAGGCCGACATTACCTCGCGAAAAATCGTCCGCACGGCACTTTCAGGCAATGGACCGGGATTGGTGTCGGCAATGCGCTTGAGCACCTGCGCTTCGCGCTCTGGGCGATAGATGTTGCCGTGCTTGATCTCGCCGATGCGATGTGCCAGTTGCGCCCGTTCGGAGAGCAAGCGCAGCATGTCATTGTCGAGCGCGTCGATACGCTGGCGCAGTTCGCCCAGTTCTGCTTCGGTACTAGCCATGTTTGCGTTCGAATTCCTTCATGTAGCCGACCAGGGCCTGCACCCCTTCCAACGGCATGGCGTTATAGATCGAGGCGCGCATGCCGCCGACCGACTTGTGGCCCTTGAGTTGCAGCAGGCCAGCGGCGGACGCACCGGCCAAAAACGCCTCGTTCAAGGCCTCAATGCGCAAGAAAAAGGGCACATTCATGCGTGAGCGGCAGTCTGGATGTACGTGGTTGACGTACAG
>CAIYZZ010000326.1 GCA_903930805.1 uncultured Rhodocyclaceae bacterium
CCCGAGTTTCTTGCTCCGGGCGACCTGCTGGTAATGAACGATACGCGCGTACTGCATGCACGCCTGTTCGGGCAGAAGGCCAGCAGCGGTCAGGTCGAGGTATTGGTGGAGCGGATCACCACCGACGACACAGTACTGGCGCAGGTGCGTGCCAGCAAACCACTCAAAGCGGGCGGACGCTTGCGGCTCGAGGATGCATTTGATACCGAGGTGCTCGGGCGTGAGGGCGAGTTCTACCATCTGCGCTTTCCGGGCGATGCCATGGAATTGATCGAGCAGCATGGTCGTCTGCCACTACCCCCCTACATCGAACGGCAGGCAGCCAGCGCCGACGAGGAGCGCTACCAAACGGTATTTGCCCGCGAGCGTGGCTCGGTAGCGGCGCCGACAGCGGGCTTGCATTTCAATGCCGCCTTGCTCGAACGTCTGCGTGATCAATGCGTCGGCAGCGCGCATGTCACGCTGCATGTCGGTGCCGGCACTTTTCAGCCGGTACGCGTGCATGACCTGTCCCGGCACCGCATGCATCGCGAGCGCTATCACGTGCCGCAGGCAACCGCCGACGCCATTGCCGCAACAAAGAAACGCGGTGGGCGCGTTATCGCAGTGGGCACCACATCACTGCGCACTCTCGAATCCGCAGTCAGCGAAGACGGCACACTAAAAGTCGGCGCTGGCGAGACGGCATTGTTCATCACTCCAGGCTTCGAGTTCAGCATCGTCGACCTTCTGATCACCAACTTCCATTTACCGAAATCCACGCTGCTGATGCTGGTGTCCACCTTTGGTGGCATGGAAAACATTCGTGCGGCCTATGCCCATGCCATCGCCTCCGGTTACCGCTTCTTCAGCTATGGCGACGCCATGCTCATCCACAGACACGATGAAATTTAACCTCATGACTACAGATGGCGCAGCCCGACGCGGCACGCTCACCCTCACCCACGGCACAGTCGAGACACCTGCGTTCATGCCGGTCGGCACCTACGGCACCGTCAAGGCCATGGCACCGAACGAACTTATCGACATCGGCGCGCAGATCGTGCTCGGCAACACCTTTCACCTCTGGTTGCGGCCGGGACTGGATGTTATCCGCGCGCATGGTGGCCTGCATCGCTTCATGAGCTGGGACGGCCCGATTCTCACGGATTCAGGCGGCTTCCAGGTATTCAGCCTCGGCGAGTTGCGCAAGATCAGCGAGGAAGGCGTCAAGTTTGCCTCGCCGATCAATGGCGATCGATTGTTCCTCACCCCCGAGGAGTCAATGCACATACAGCACGTCCTGAATGCCGACATCGTGATGATCTTCGACGAATGCACGCCCTGGCCGGCGACCGAACAGCAGGCAGCGGAATCGATGCGACTTTCTCTGCGCTGGGCGCAGCGTTCGCGCGATGAACATGATCGTTTGCAGAATACCAATGCCCTGTTTGGCATCGTCCAGGGCGGCATGTATGAAAACCTGCGCGACGAGTCGCTGGCGGGCCTGAACGAGATCGGCTTTGATGGCATGGCCATCGGCGGCCTGTCGGTAGGCGAACCGAAGGAAGAGTTCGCCCACATCCTCGCCCACACCGCACCCCGCCTGCCGACCGACCGGCCGCGCTATCTGATGGGCGTCGGCACGCCGGAAGACATCGTCTATGCGGTCAGCCAGGGCATCGACATGTTCGACTGCGTGATGCCGACACGCAACGCGCGCAACGGCCACCTGTTCACCCGCTATGGCGACATCCGCATCAAGAACGCCCAGCACAAGACCGCTACCCGGCCCCTCGACGAAACCTGCGCTTGCTATTGCTGCCGCAATTTCAGCCGCGCCTATCTGCACCACCTGCATCGCACTGGCGAGATTCTCGGCGCGCGACTCAACACCATTCACAACCTGTTTTATTACCAGACGCTGATGCGTGAATTGCGCGCAGCGATTGCCGCCGGCGAGTTTACGAACCATGTGGCGCGCTTTCATAAAGACCGCCAAACGCCGCAGGTATAATGCGCCGCTTTATTTATCCACCCATTTACCCAGAGTGAACCGAACATGCTGATCTCCAATGCCTACGCTCAGGCGGCCGCAGCCGCTTCGACAGACCCCACCGGCGGCCTGATGGGCCTGATGCCTATCATCCTGATGTTCATCGTACTGTGGTTCCTGATGATTCGGCCGCAGATGAAGAAGTCCAAAGAACACCAGAAGATGGTGAGCGAAATGACCAAGGGCGACGAAATCGTCACCCAGGGCGGCATCGCCGGCAAGATCGTCAAGGTCGGCGAAAACTACATCACCCTCGAAATCGCCGAGCGCAAGGACGGCCCCGTCGAGGTGCTGATCCAGAAACAGGCCGTCGGCGCACTGTTGCCCAAAGGCACCTTGAAGAACCTCTGATGAACCGCTATCCCCTCTGGAAAAACGCCACGGTCATCATCGCCTTGGTGTTGGGTCTGCTCTACACCCTGCCGAATTTCTTCGGAGAAGTGCCGGCCGTGCAGGTCAGCAGCGTCAAGGCGACGGTCAAACTCGATACCCGCCTGCAATCGCGCATCGAAGACGCCCTGAGTGCTGCCACCATCAAACCTACGGGCCTGTTTTTTGATTTGAACAGCATCCGCGTCCGCCTGGCCGATACCGACACGCAGCTCAAGGCCAAGGATGTCATCGAAAAGACGCTCAATCCTGATGCGGCCGATGCCTCCTACAGCGTGGCACTCAACCTGCTCTCCGCTTCGCCCGACTGGCTGACCCGGATGCACGCACTGCCGATGTACCTAGGCCTTGACCTGCGCGGTGGCGTGCATTTCCTGCTGCAGGTCGACATGAAAGGCGCGGTTACCAAGCGGCTCGACTCTACCGGCGCTGACCTGCGCACCCTGCTGCGCGACAAGAACATCCGCCACGGCGGCATCAACCGCGAGGGCAACACACTCGTCATCCGTTTTCGTGAAACCGAAATTCGCGACAAGGCGCGCATTGCCCTGGCCGACAACCAGCCCGACCTCGACCTGATCGATGCTCAGGGGGGTGGCGACCTCAAACTGGTCGCCACGCTCAAGCCGACCGCGCAAAAGCGCATCCAGGAATTCGCCATCAAGCAAAACATCACCACACTGCACAACCGCATCAACGAACTGGGCGTCGCCGAGCCGGTGATCCAGCAACAGGGCGCCGACCGCATCGTCGTGCAGTTGCCCGGCGTCCAGGACACCGCAAAGGCCAAGGATATTCTCGGGCGCACCGCGACACTCGAAGTACGTTTGGTGGACGACGAAGCCAGCGCCAACCCGACAACCCTGCAAGCCGCCGCCAGTGGCCAACCGCCGGCCGGCACCGAGTATTACGTCGAGCGTGGCGGTCGCGGCCTGCTGGTCAAGAAACAGGTGGTCCTCACCGGCGAGCGTCTCACCGACGCCCAGGCCGGCTTCGACAACCAGACGAAGGAACCGGCAGTACATTTGACGCTCGATTCCGCCGGTGCCCGCATATTCAAGGACGTCACACGCGAGAACGTCAACAAGCGCATGGCCATCCTGCTGATAGAAAAGGGCAAGGGTGAAGTCGTCACGGCACCCGTCATCCGCAGCGAAAGTGGCGGCGGCCGCGTACAGATTTCCGGCCGCATGACGACGACGGAAGCCAGCGATACCGCCCTGCTGCTGCGCGCCGGCTCGCTGGCCGCACCAATGGAAATCATCGAGGAGCGAACCATCGGCCCGAGCCTCGGCGCCGACAACATCAGCAAGGGTTTCCATTCGACCATGTGGGGGTTCGCCGCCATCGCCACCTTCATGTCCCTCTATTACCTGCTGTTCGGTTTCGTGTCGGTCACCGCGCTATCGGCCAACCTGCTGTTACTCGTCGCCATGCTGTCACTCCTGCAAGCCACGTTAACGCTACCCGGCATCGCCGCCGTGGCGCTGACGCTGGGCATGGCCATCGACTCCAACGTGCTGATCAACGAGCGCGTGCGAGAGGAACTGCGTAACGGCGCCACGCCACAGGCGGCGATCACCGCCGGCTACGAGCGTGCCTGGAGCACCATTCTCGACTCCAACGTCACCACGCTGATTGCCGGTATCGCGCTGCTGATCTTCGGTTCCGGCCCGGTGCGCGGCTTTGCCGTCGTACATTGCCTCGGCATTCTCACCTCGATCTTCAGCTCGGTCGTCGTCTCGCGCGCCTTGGTTAACTGGATCTACGGCAGCCGCCGCAAACTCGAAGCGATCAGCATCGGGCAAGTGTGGAAGCCGGGCGTGTAAGGGATATAAAAAATGGAATTTTTCCGCATCAAAAAAGACATCCCCTTCATGCGCCACGCGCTGGTGTTCAACATCATTTCGTTGATCACCTTCATCCTGGCCGTGTTCTTCCTCACCACCAAGGGCCTGCACCTGTCGATCGAATTCACCGGCGGCACGCTGACAGAAGTTGGCTACGCGCAAGCACCCGATCTCGAAAAGATCAGGAAGCAACTCGAGACTGACGGCTTCACCGACACCCAAGTGCTCAATTTCGGCTCCTCACGCGATGTGCTCATCCGCGTACCGCTGGGCAAGGACGGCGAAACCGCGAAGGTCAGTGAGCGAATCAACAACAGCCTGCAGGCTGTCGGCGGCGATCCGCAGCTCAAACGCGTCGAGTTCGTCGGCCCGCAGGTCGGCAAGGAACTGGCATCGGACGGGGCTCTGGC
>CAIYZZ010000327.1 GCA_903930805.1 uncultured Rhodocyclaceae bacterium
GGCGGCACGCAAGCCCTCGAGGCGGTGCTGACCAAACTGCCCGCTGTGACCACCGGCATCATCATCGTGCAGCACATGCCGGAAAAATTCACCGCGATGTTCGCCGAGCGCCTGAATAGTCTCTGCGCCATCGAGGTGCTCGAAGCCAAGGACGGCGACCGCGTGTTGCCCGGCCGCGCGCTGATTGCCCCCGGTGGCCGCCACATGATGTTGAAGCGGAGCGGCGCACAGTATTACGTCGCCGTTGCCGACGGCCCGGTAGTGAATCGCCACAAGCCTTCGGTCGATGTGCTGTTCCGCTCGGTAGCGCAGATCGCCGGCCGCAATGCGCTGGGCGTGATCATGACCGGCATGGGCGACGACGGCGCACGCGGCATGAAAGAGATGCACGATGTCGGCGCGCAAACAGTCGCCGAGGACGAATCGACCTGCGTGGTGTTCGGTATGCCCAAGGTGGCCATCGACATGGGCGGCGTGGATAAAATTGTGCCACTCGATCGCATTCCGCAGGAAATCATCGCCTACGGACGCTAAAAATAATGTCACCCCCACCTACCTCAGCGCGCGACTTCGAACGCGCGGCGCTCAACATCAACCCCGGCGGCTGGTCGGTACAAACCGAGCGTCCCATCGCCACGCTGCTCGGCTCATGCGTAGCGGTCTGCTTCTACGACCCCAAGCTCAGGCTCGCTGGCATGAATCATTTCCTGTTGCCCAGCCGCACCTCCAACCGGCAGACCGACGATGACGTCGTGCTCAACGGCGACTATGCGATGGAGGTCTTGCTCAACGCCATGTATAAGAAAGGCGCGCAAAAATCGCGTTTGCTGGCCAAGGCCTTCGGCGGGGGCAACATCGTCAGCTCGATCCAGATGGCGATCGGCGCACGCAATGCCGAATTTGCCCGCGAATGGCTCGATCGCGAAGGCATCCAACTCACCGCCTCGGATTTTGGTGGTGCCTGGTCACGCAAGGTGATCATCGACCCGGTCAGCGGCGATGCCTTCTGCCGCCGCAATCCGATCAACCAGCCAGACGTGCAGGCTATGGTTCGGGCCGAAAGCGATTACGAGAAATCGCTGATTGTGCCGAAGAAACCAGCAGCGTCGCAAGAGAAGAAGATCGAGCTGTTCTGAGCATACAAAGAAAATCCCTATAATTCGATCTTCGGAGGTGTGGCAGAGTGGTCGATTGCACCGGTCTTGAAAACCGGCAACGGGCAACCGTTCGTGAGTTCGAATCTCACCGCCTCCGCCAGACCGGGAGTTCCCCAAATGAAAAGAGTAGATCTCGAAAAGAACATGGCGCACAAGCTCGACGGTCGCATGAAACTGGCCGGAACACCCGGACGATTCGCCGGGGATGCTGTGCTTGACCGCAAGGAGCAACGCAAACTGGATCAGGCAAAAGGGTTGATCCCTTTTGCCGTGAAGCTGGATGCGCATTTGGCTGAAGAAATCCGTGCCGTGGCCGAGTCCCGGAAGATGGATTTGAATGAACTGGTTGGCGAACTGCTGCGTAAGGGATTGACCACTTAGTGGCAGCGGCGACTTATACCACTTATACCTCGAGGTGCTGGTAGAGCACCGTCGATAAATAGCGCTCGCCGAACGATGGAACGATGACCACCACCAGTTTTCCATTGTTCTCGGGCCGTTTGGCCACCTCCAGCGCAGCCCATACTGCAGCGCCCGAAGAAATACCCACCAGCAATCCTTCGTCAGTCGCCAGTTGGCGTGCGGTTTTCAGCGCGTCGTCATTCTTTACCTTCACAACCTCGTCGTAGATTTTTGTGTTGAGAATCGCCGGCACAAAACCCGCGCCAATACCCTGGATCGGGTGCGGACCGCGCTGCCCCCCGGAGAGCACCGGACTAGCCTCGGGTTCGACCGCAATGATTTGCACGCCGGGTTTGCGTTCCTTGAGCACCTCGCCGACGCCGGTCAGCGTACCGCCCGTACCGACACCCGCGATGAAAATATCGATCTTGCCGTCGGTATCGCGCCAGATTTCCTCAGCCGTTGTCTTGCGGTGAATCTCCGGGTTCGCCGGGTTCTCAAACTGTTGCGGGATGTAATAGCGCGCATCGGCCGCTGCAAGTTCCTCTGCTTTTTTCATCGCGCCGGGCATACCTTCTGCGCCGGGTGTCAGGAACAACTCGGCCCCGTAGGCCTTGAGGAGTAGCTTGCGTTCGCGGCTCATGGTTTCGGGCATGACGAATGCGGCCTTGTAGCCGCGTGCGGCGGCAACCATTGCCAGACCAATGCCAGTGTTGCCCGAGGTCGGTTCGAGGATGATGGTATCGGGCTTGATCTTGCCAGCCTGCTCGGCGGCATCGAGCATGGCTGCGGCGATACGATCTTTGACGCTATGCGCTGGATTGAAGAATTCCAACTTCAGGACAATGGTGGCATCAATACCCGCATTAACCCGATTCAGACGAACCAGAGGGGTGTTGCCGATCAGTTCTGCGACATTGTTGGCGATTTTCATGTGTTGGGTTCCTCAATGGTGTGGTTGCCAATATTGCCCTCTTTATTGGTAAAACTGGAAACTTTTCTGAACCTTCTAGATTTATTTTCTTTATTTTGCGTCCTGCTGTCAGGCCTTATGCTGCAACGCACAATATTCTTGACATTACGGAATTTACCCATATACTGGCGCCTATGGTGCACTGCACAATAACAGTGGCAACCCAAATCGTCAAATTAACCATTAGGAGAAAAACATGTACAACACCC
>CAIYZZ010000328.1 GCA_903930805.1 uncultured Rhodocyclaceae bacterium
GGCCTGGAGTTCCGAGAGCGAAAACTTCGCCATCAATTCGGCCTTGGGTTCATCCGCCTCCCGAATCGTCTTGATGATCTTTTCGATCGAGAGAAAGGCGATCAGCCGGCCTTCGAGGATGTGGAGGCGACGTTCGACTTCATTTAGCCTGTATTTGCTACGTCGTTCGACCGTGGCGTGACGGAAGGTGATCCACTCGTGCAGGATGGCCAGAAGCGGTTTCTGCGCTGGCCGGCCGTCGGTGCCCATCATGGTCATATTCACTGACACATTGGCTTCGAGGCTGGTGCGCGCCAGCAGCACGGCCATGAACTCGTCCTGCGGTACGCGCGAACTCTTCGGTTCCAGCACGATGCGCACGGGGTCTTTTTCGTTCGACTCGTCGCGCACGGCGTCAAGCACGCCGAGCATCACCTGCTTGAGATTCTTCTGTTCCTGCGACACATCCTTCTTGCCGGTGCGCGGCTGCGGGTTGGTGACGGCCTCGATCTCCGAGAGCACCTGTGCGGTCGACACGCCGTGAGGCAGTTGGTGGACGATGACGCGCCACTGGCCACGCGCGAGTTCCTCGATACGCCAGCGGCAGTGCATGCGGATGCTGCCACGGCCGGCCTCGTAGGCGGTGCGGATGTCGGCGGGCGTGGCGATGATCTGTCCGCCGCCGGGGAAATCCGGGCCGGGCAGGGTAGTCAGCACTTCTTCGAGCGAGGCGGCCGGTTTGCGGATCAGCAGTTTGAGCGCGTCAGCGACCTCGCGCAGATTGTGGGGCGGAATCTCGGTGGCCATGCCGACGGCGATGCCCGAAGCGCCGTTCAACAGCACGAAAGGCAGGCGCGCGGGCAAGAGTGCCGGTTCGACCATGGTGCCGTCGTAGTTAGGTACGAAGTCGACAGTGCCGCGGTCGATCTCGGCCAGTAGCAACTCGGCGATCGGCGCGAGGCGGCACTCTGTGTAGCGCATCGCCGCCGCACCGTCACCGTCACGAGAACCGAAGTTGCCTTGACCGTCGACGAGCGGATAGCGCAGTGAGAAATCCTGAGCGACGCGCACCATCGCGTCGTAGACGCTGGTGTCGCCGTGCGGATGAAACTTGCCGATGACATCGCCGACGACGCGTGCCGACTTGACGTGCTTGGCAGACGCTGGAAGGCGCATCTCGTTCATTGCGTGCAGGATGCGACGCTGCACGGGCTTCAGGCCATCCTCCACCTGCGGCAGGGCACGCGACTTCACCACGCTCATCGCGTAGGCAAGATAGGCGCGCTCGGCGTAGAGGTCCAGCGGTAGGCTGCTGCCGTCATCGAGAAAAGTCGGCGCTGGCGGGACGGCGGGGGGCGGTGGCGGAAGGTATGCCACGTTATCAAACAGGTCAGGCGTTTCGTGGTTCATACATCAGCCTCTGCGAGATGGCCACGGGCTTCCATCCAGGCGCGGCGGCCAGCGGCCTCGCCCTTGCCCATCAGCAGGTTAAAGAGTTTCAGGGTGTCGTCGCGTGCGCCTGCCCCCTGACGTTCGGCGACAGGGAGTACGCGGCGTGTCGCCGGGTCCATCGCGGTTTCGCGTAATTGCTCGGGGTTCATTTCGCCGAGGCCCTTGAAGCGGCCGACTTCAATCTTGTCGGGGGGGAAGCCTTCCTTGATTAAACGATCCTTGATCGCGACGAGCTCCCCGTCATCGAGTGCATATAGTCGTTTCGCCGGACGCTTCTTGCCTTGCGCCGGCACGTCGATGCGGTAGAGCGGGGGCTGGGCGATATACACATGCCCCCCTTGCGATCAGCGCAGGGAAGTGGCGGTAGAAGAGGGTGAGCAGCAGCGTCTGAATATGGGCACCGTCCACATCGGCGTCGGACATGATGACGAGCTTGCCGTAGCGCAGATTGGCCAAATCGGGGTTGTCGGTGGCACTGTGGGGATCGATGCCGAGCGCGACAGCGATGTCGTGAATCTCGTTGTTGGCGAACAGGCGATTGGCCTCGATTTCCCATGAGTTCTGCACCTTGCCGCGTAGAGGCAGAATCGCCTGCGTTTCACGATTGCGTGCCATCTTGGCCGAGCCGCCTGCCGAGTCGCCTTCGACGAGGACCAGTGCGTTCTCGGCGCTATTGGTCGATTCGCACTCGGAGAGTTTGCCGGGCAACACGGCGACGCCAGACTGTTTTTTCTTCTCAACCTTCTGCGCGTTTTTCTGTCGTGCAAGAGCTTGCTTGATGGCCAGTTCGGCGATGGCTTTGCCGGCTTCGACATGCTGGCTGAGCCAGATCTCGAAAGGGTCACGCACCATGCCTGAAACGAGTTTCACGGCCTCGCGAGAATTAAGTTTTTCCTTCACCTGGCCTTGGAACTGCGGGTCGAGAATGCGTGCCGAAAGTACGAAGCCCATCTTGCCGCAGATGTCTTCCTGCTGAAGCTTTACGCCTCTGGGTAGCAGCGCGTGGTGCTCGATGAAAACCTTCACGGCCTCGAAGACGCCGGTGCGCAAACCGGATTCGTGGGTGCCACCGGCTACGGTCGGGATGAGGTTCACGTAGGACTCGAAGGGGGCAGCTTCTGACCACCAGCCCAGTGCCCAGGCTGCGCCTTCGCCATCGGCAAAACTCTCATGATCGCTGCCAGCATAGTTTTCGGTGGCGAAAATCGGCGCTACGGAATTTTCTTCGCCGGCGATTTCGCGCAGATAGCCGGCCAGACCATCCGGGTAACGCCAAGTTTTGGCGAGAAACTTGCCGTCGGCCTGCTCGACGTCGAGCGTTACCTTGACGCCTGGCAGCAGCACGGCCTTGGAGCGCAGCAGACGTTCCAGTTCGGCCTGCGGTACTTTGGGTGAGTCGAAATATTTCGGGTCGGGTACGACGCGTACTTTGGTGCCCGTCTGTCGGCCGCATTCTCCCCGTACCGCTAGCGCCGATATTTTTTCGCCGCCCTCGCTGAAACTCACCGCGTGAATTTTGCCTTCACGGCGTACCTCAACCTCGACACTCAGTGATAACGCATTGGTAACGGCGACACCGACGCCATGGAGCCCACCGGAAAACGCATAGGCCGAGTTGCCTGATTTCTTGTCAAACTTGCCCCCCGCGTGCAGGCGCGTGAAGGCCAACACGACGACGGGAATCTTTTCTTCGGGATGCGGGCCAACAGGGATGCCGCGCCCGTCGTCGGTGACCGTGACGGCCCCATCCCTTGCTACGGCGACATGAATATTTTTGGCGAAGCCGCCCAGTGCTTCATCAGCGGCGTTGTCGATGACCTCCTGAATGAGGTGAGCCGGCGAGTCGGTGCGGGTATACATGCCCGGTCGCTCGCGCACGGGTTCCAGCCCTTTGAGGACGCGGAAGGAGGATTCGTCGTAGTTTTGTTTCATGGTGGGGAAGAGAGTGCCCCGCCATGACGGTAGTTCAAGACTGGAATTGAGGGGCGAAATTAGCCGTGTTGGGCAGAATCAGGCTGTGACTGTCAGACTTTCGGCCCAGCGGATGGCGTCGAGTTGAGCCGTGTTGATGTCTTGCAAGCTCAGGCCGAGGGCGGCAGCGATGCTGCCGATATGCTCGTAACGGCTCTGTTCGAGCGCTTCAGCAAGCGAGAGCAGCATGCCCAGAGTGCCTTCGTAGCCGAGGATCGCCCGTGTCATGGTGTCGGGCAGCGGTAGTTTGGCCAGTGCCTTGGCCAGCGGCAGCCCGAACACCACGTCGAGCATGGACAGCATGCCGACCATGAAGAGATTATCCTGTTCGTGGCTTGGCAGCACACGACGCCCGGCCGATTCGATAAAGCGGCTGCGTGTCAGTACAGTTTTCATCAGTGCGGCGGGTGCGGCAGCATTACCGGCGGTATAGAGCAGCAAAGCCACCCAGCGATAAAGTTGGCGATAGCCGAGAATCTGGATGGCGTGAGCAATACTCGTCACCTTGCGGCCCCGGCTCATTCCTGCCGAGTTGATGTAGCCCAGCAGTTTGACAACCAGCGTCGGGTCGCGCTTGAAGGCTTGCTCGATCTTCGCGGGCTCGGCACTCTGGCCAACGAGGTCGAACACTTCAACCAGATGGGTGAGGCCGGTATTGATCTCACGCTCGGGCAGGATTTCCGGACGCGTGAAGAAATATCCCTGGAAATAGTCGAAGCCAATATCGCGGCAAAATTTGTATTCACTGCCGTTGCTGACATGCTTGGCGATTTTCTTGACCGGATAATCTTTCAATCGGTCGAAGTGTCCATAAAGCAGGTAAGCGTTCTCGCTGTCGGTGGCGAGCTTGATGTAGGTGGAGCGTATCAGCAGTTCGGGGCTTTCCGCTGCCAGTGTGAAACCGTCGAGCGAAATGACAATATCGCGCAGCCGTAGCTGGTCGATGGTGGCAAGGCCAGCCTCATTTACGCTGCCGGAAGGGCCGTGCAGGTCAAGGACGATATAGCCATCGGGTAGCAAGGCGAGAAAGTCGGCGTCATCCAGTAGGGAAATATCGGCATTGAGGAACACGCGCTTGCCCTCTGGTAGCCAATTGCCATCCATGTTGCCAAGCAAATGCGCAAGCGCGGTCGCACTGCCTTCCAGCGTATTTGAGGTCAAGCCATCATCCGCACGTCCAGGATAGGCATAAAGCTCGTAACCCAACGTGTCGCCAGACCGATCGATGATCGGCTGACGCTCGATAAAGGGTTGCTGCAGAGTAATCTCGGAGCGTAGGGGCTCGTTCATGGGGGTACCACTCAAAACGATACATTACGGACAGTACTTTACGGCAAGAAACGTTTCCGCTATAGTGCGCGCCTTGATTTATTGCGCCCGTAGCTCATCTGGATAGAGTACTTGGCTACGAACCAAGGGGTAGGGAGTTCGAATCTCTCCGGGCGCACCAGAAATTCAAGGGGTTAGCGAAAGCTAGCCCCTTTTCAGTTCACGGCACGTAGCTGAAGCGTAGCTACATTCCCCCGGTTACTCCCCAAACCCTGCTTCAGGCCGGACAGGCGATCAACAAAGTCGACCAGGTGACGTCGGTCGGAGCTGAAAGAGTCCAAGGATTCGTAGAATGAAACGAACGGATGACAGAAATGGAACGGATACCGCAAGGGAAATACACGCCGGAATTTCGGGCGGAAGCAGTGAAGCTGGTCGAGCAGGAAAAGCTTTCGGTAAGGCAGGCGGCGAAGCGGCTCTCGGTGCCACTGAGCAGTCTGGATAACCGGGTTCGGGCAGCGCGGGCTACGCTGCAAGCA
>CAIYZZ010000329.1 GCA_903930805.1 uncultured Rhodocyclaceae bacterium
CCGGTGGTGGTCGGCTTCGGGCCGGCGGGCATCTTTGCCGCGCTGATCCTCGCACAGATGGGCTTCAAACCGCTCATTCTGGAACGCGGCAAGGCGGTGCGCGAACGGACGAAAGACACCTGGGACCTCTGGCGCCGTCACGAATTGCATCCGGAATCGAACGTGCAGTTCGGCGAGGGCGGTGCCGGCACCTTTTCTGACGGCAAGCTCTACAGCCAGATCAAGGACCCGCGCCACCTCGCCCGCAAGGTGCTCACCGAATTCGTCAAGGCCGGCGCGCCGGAAGAAATTCTTTACGTCAGCAAACCGCACATTGGTACCTTCCGCCTCGTCAGCATGGTCGAAAAGATGCGCGGCGAAATCGAAGCGCTGGGCGGGGAAATTAAATTTGAGGCCCGCGTGATTGACCTGCACATCGAAGACGGTCATGTGCGTGACGTCGTGCTCGCCAGCGGCGAGGAGATTCGCGCCGACCATGTCGTCCTCGCGCTCGGCCACAGCGCGCGCGACACCTTTGAAATGCTCTACGCGCGCGGCGTCTTCATGGAGGCCAAGCCTTTCTCCATCGGCTTCCGCATCGAGCACCCGCAAACGCTGATCGACCGCGCGCGCTTCGGCAAGCATGCCGGTAACGCCTTGTTGGGCGCGGCGGATTACAAGCTGGTGCATCACGCGCAGAATGGCCGCACGGTCTATAGCTTCTGCATGTGCCCCGGTGGCCAGGTGGTTGCCGCTACTTCCGAGCCCGGCTGCGTCGTCACCAACGGCATGAGCCAGTATTCGCGCGCCGAACGCAATGCCAATGCCGGCATTGTTGTTGGCATAACGCCGGCCGATTTCAACGAGACGGGCCCGCTGGCTGGCATCGCTTTCCAAAGAAAGCTGGAACGACATGCCTTTGAACTCGGCGGCGCTAGCTACGATGCGCCGGGGCAACGCGTCAGCGATTTTCTTGCCGGCCGACCCAGCGAGAAGCTCGGCGAAGTCGTGCCCTCCTACCAGCCCGGCGTGAAGCTCACGGATCTCGCTACCGCCCTGCCCAACTACGCCATCGCTGCCATCCGCGAGGCGCTACCGGCCTTCGATCACAAGATTCGCGGCTTCGCCATGGGCGATGCGATGCTCACCGGCGTGGAAACCCGTACCTCCTCACCGCTCCGCCTGACGCGCGGCACCGACTGCCAGAGCCTCAACGTCAAAGGTCTCTATCCGGCTGGCGAAGGTGCAGGTTACGCCGGTGGCATTCTCTCGGCGGGTGTGGATGGCATCGAAGTCGCCGAGGCGGTTGCGCTGGACATCACGCAGCGTTGCCGCGTGCGATCCTGACCCGTTCGGCTCCGACCCGCACTTCTTCGCCGCCCCGCAGCTTGCGCCGGATACGGGTTTCGGTCACACCATCGACCTGCACCCGGCCATCACTGATCATCACTTTCGCCGCCCCGCCGGAACTGGCCAGCCCCAGCACTTTGAGCAGTGCGTTGAGCTCGATGAACTCGCTGGTGAGCGTAAAGTTTGTCTCGGTCATGACAGGTAATCCGGGAAAATGGAGTCGCATGGTAACGCGACCAGATCGAGCAAAGCGCTATGATGCCACCCGCCATGTCTGCCACCCCCCTTATCCAGGCGCTCGCTGCCGCGCTCGATTCCCGCGCTGCCCTCTTGCAGCAACTCCATGCCGAGCAAACCGACGCCTACCGCCTGTTTCACGGCAGTGTCGAGGGCTTGCCCGGCCTGACGGTGGATCGCTATGGCGAATTGCTGCTGGTCCAGACGTTTCACCAGCCCTTGTCGCCCGCGCAACTGGCCGCATTGGAAGATTTTTATGCCCAAACCCAACCGGGGCTGCTTCCCCTCTACAACGACCGCAGCGCCGCCCACTCGCGCATCGGCAACCCCCTGCCGCCGCAACAACTGGCGCAGGCGATGGAGTCACGCACGGTGCGCGAACTGGGTGTGAACTACCGCATCCAGGGACGCCACGAGGGCCAGGATCCCTGGCTGTTTCTCGATCTGCGCGCGGGACGCCGGCGCGTGATGCGGGAGGCAAAGGACAAGTCGCTGCTCAATCTATTTGCCTACACCTGCGGCGTCGGCATCGCCGCCGCCCATGCCGGCGCGCGCCATGTGGTGAATGTGGATTTCGCCGCATCGAGCCTGGCCGTAGGCAAGGAAAATGCCCGTCTCAATGATTTGCCGTTCCGCCCGCGTTTTATCCAGAGCGATGTATTTTCCGCCCTGCGCCAGCTTGCTGGCCTGGGACAAGCCAAGATGGTGCGCGGCAAGCGCATGCCACCATTCCCGCCGCTGGAGGCGCGCAGTTTCGACATGGTGTTTCTCGACCCGCCGCGCTACGCAAAGAGTCCGTTTGGCGTGGTCGATCTGATCAATGACTACCCGGCACTATTCAAACCGGCGCTGCTATGCACGGCCCCGGGCGGCACGCTGATCTGCTGCAACAATGCTGCCGAAGTGCACCGTGATGCCTGGCTCGATCAACTGGAACGCAGCGCCCGCAAAGTGGACCGGCCGATTCGTGAGATGGAATGGATCGCGCCCGAGGCCGATTTCCCCAGCCACGACGACCAGCCACCGCTGAAGATGGCCTTGCTGCGAGTCTAGCTGCCCATGATCCGCTTCGACCGCATCGCCAAACGCTATCCGCCCGACATCACGGCGCTGGCCGACATCAGCACCGAGATTGTTGCCGGCGAACTGGTCACCATCATCGGCCATTCGGGTGCGGGAAAGTCGACGCTGCTCAAGCTGATTCCGGCCATCGAACGCCCCACCGCCGGATCGGTACTGGTGAACGGCCAGAACGTCGCCGCGCTCGGCCGTAGCGCGCTACCGTTTTTGCGGCGGAATATCGGGCTGGTGTTCCAGGATCAGAAGCTACTGTTCGATCGCAGCGCCCTGGCGAATGTGCTGCTGCCGCTCGAGATCACCGGCTTCCCGCACAAGGAAGCGCAGCGGCGTGCCGAAGCGGCACTCGACAAGGTAGGGTTGTTAAACCGCGCTCGCGCGCTGCCGATTGCACTCTCGGGGGGCGAGCAGCAGCGACTCGCCATCGCCCGTGCCGTGGTGCATCGACCCAACCTGCTGCTGGCGGATGAGCCAACAGCCTATCTCGATGCGGATACGGCGCAAGATGTGGCCAATATCTTTCTCGAATTTCATCGCGTCGGCGTCACCGTGCTGGTGGCAACTTATGACGACCGGCTGTTCCCCGGTGCACGACAGTTCAAGCTCGATCACGGCAGGGTGGCATGAATAGCCCCCCACGCTCATTTCATTCGCTGCCCCCCACGGGGGGGCGCATTTCGCCTTGGGGCGGCCCGGCGTCGAAATGAACTGGCTGCGTTCCCACTGGAAAGCTTGCAAACTGGCGCTCACGCGACTGACAGCGTCGCCCCTGAACACGCTGCTCTCGATGCTCGGCATCGGCATCGCCCTGGCCTTGCCGGCTGGCGGGCAACTCCTGCTGACGCACGTTAGTGCTCTGATCCAGGGCACCGCCGCCACGCCGCAACTCACCGTATTTCTTGCTGTCGATGCAGAGCGCAAGCTCACACAGGGCATCGAAGCCCGGCTGAAGCAACAAGCGGAGGTGGGCAAGACCCAGTTGCTCGCCCGCGAGGACACCCTCGCGCGCATGAAAAAAATCGAAGGGCTGGCCGATGTCATCACGGCGCTGCCGAAAAACCCCTTCCCCGACGCGATCGTGGTAACACCGAGCGACGACGCGCCCGCGACCATCGAGCGCCTCGCGACCACCGTGCGCCAGTGGCGCGAGGTCGAGCATGTGCAGATCGACGCCAACTGGGCGCGCCGCCTTGCTGCCGCTATCAATCTGGCAAGGACGGGCGTGCTGCTGTTGGCGACACTGCTCGGCATCGGGCTCGTCACCATCACCTTCAACACCATCCGCCTGCAGGTGCTGACGCGTCAGGCCGAAGTGGAAGTGAGCAGATTATTGGGTGCTACCGACGCCTTCATCCGCCGCCCCTTCCTCTGGTACGGCTTCCTGCTGGGTCTCTTGGGCGGTATCGCCGCCTGGCTGATCGTCGTCGGTGCGACGCTCTGGCTGCGTTTGCCGGTGGCCGAACTCGCGCAGCTCTACGGGCTCGACCTCATGCTGGCATTACCGACCTCCAACGCTTCGCTCGCGCTGCTTGCAACCGCCGCGCTGCTCGGCTGGCTAGGCGCAGCATTGTCGATGCGCCAGCATTTACGCTGAAATCTAGCGCAAGAAAGTCGGCGCTGGCAGGACGACAGCCAAGCGACGGCCTTAAATAAAGACATAGTGTTTTAGTCGGGAACTTGTTAGACTATTAGCACTCTAAACATACGAGTGCTAATATTCAAGTGAAGGAGATCACACTATGAGCCATGCATTGACCCTTGCCCAGTTCCCGCTTCCGTCCGCCAGCGGCAGTATCGAGGCCTATATCTCGGGAGCGCACCGCGTTCCGATGCTGACTGAAGAGGAAGAGAAGTCACTTGCCCGTCGCTTTCGTGACGAGGAGGACTTGGAAGCGGCGCGGCGCTTGATTATGTCCCATTTGCGGCTGGTGATTGCTGTCGCACGCGGCTACTTGGGCTATGGACTGCCGCACGCCGACCTGATTCAGGAAGGCAATATTGGCCTGATGAAGGCCGTCAAGCGCTTTGATCCCGAGCGCGGTGTGCGCCTCGTTTCCTTTGCGCTGCACTGGATCAAGGCTGAAATACACGAATACATCCTGAAGAACTGGCGGCTGGTAAAGGTCGCCACCACCAAGGCGCAACGGAAGCTGTTCTTCAACCTGCGCAGCATGAAGTCCGCCATCGCGCACAAGGCAAATGTCGAGAGCGGTTTTGCCGGCCTCGGCCCGGAGGAAGTGAAATCCATCGCCCGCCAGCTCGGCGTCAAACCGGAGGAAGTGGTGGAGATGGAGACCCGCATGGGTGGCATGGATATCTCACTCGAGCCGCTCTCGGACGATGATGACGAGCATTACTCGCCGATAGCTTATCTGGCGGCGGACATCAGCGTCGAACCGTCGGTGCAGTTGGAACGCAAGGAGCGCGATCGTCTGCATGACAGCGGGCTGCGGGCTGCGCTCGGCAATCTGGACGCGCGCAGCCGCACCATCGTGCAGCGCCGCTGGCTGGTCGAGGACGGTGCAGAAGCCGCTACCCTGCATGAACTCGCCGCTGAATATGGCGTTTCAGCCGAGCGCATCCGCCAGATCGAAGCCAAGGCAATGCAGAAAATGAAGGGTGTGCTGGCGGCGCAGATATAATTATTTTCCCGCGAGTAGCTTGCGCAGATCCGCTGCGATGTGCTGCGGCGTTTCACCGTGGCGGATCAGGAGTCGCGGCTGTCCCTGTGGATCGTAGGCGTAGCTGGTGGCGCTGTGGTCGATGCTATAGCCCAGTGCCGTTTCGCCTTTGACTTTGGCGTAGAAGACGTGAAACTCCTTGGCAACTTCTAGCGTCGTCCTGGCATCGCCATAAAGGCCGAGAAAA
>CAIYZZ010000330.1 GCA_903930805.1 uncultured Rhodocyclaceae bacterium
CAAGAAAGTGATCCTGGCAGATAGTTTGGCGGGGTTTGCCGATGCTGTTTTTGCTGTTCCTGCCACGGGTGCGACCTTGAGTTTTGTCGAGGCCTGGGGTGGCGCACTTTGTTACTCACTGCAACTGTATTTCGATTTTTCAGGCTACTCCGATATGGCGATCGGTCTTTCCCGCATGTTCGGGATTGTGCTGCCACTCAATTTCCATTCGCCCTACAAGTCACAGAATATCATCGAGTTCTGGAGGCGCTGGCACATGACCTTGTCGCGCTTCCTGAAGGATTATCTTTATATTCCGATGGGCGGGAGTCGCAAAGGCAAACCGCAGCGTTACATAAATATAATGCTAACCATGCTCCTCGGCGGATTGTGGCATGGTGCGGGCTGGACATTCGTGATTTGGGGCGGTCTGCACGGAATGTATCTCGTGGTAAATCACGGCTGGCATTCGCTAAGGCGGAGAATAGGTCTGGATCCGAAAAACCCCTTGTTACGCCCAATGCACGCCTTTGCGGTGCTGCTTACCTTTCTTTCCGTAGTGATAGCCTGGGTTGTTTTTCGCGCGGAAAGCTACACGATTGCCATCGCAATACTCAAATCGATGGCCGGCTTGAATGGTTTGACTTTCCCTGCGGCGTGGTTGTCAACCTACGGCTTGTTCGGACACTGGTTATCTTCAGTGGGCGTTGAGTTTTCAGTGACAAACAGCCTGATTACACGGAGCGCACTCATCTGGATCGGGATTTGCATGTTGATTGTCTGGTGTGCGCCCAATACGCAACAAATCATGTCTGCATACAAGCCAGCCCTTGATGTGCCGCCGGGCAAAACGGTCAAGTTTCGCTGGACTCCGACAGTATTTAATGCCGTCTTGGTCTGGTTGTTTGGTTTTATTGCACTTATCAATCTTAGCAAGAAATCCACTTTTCTTTATTTTCAGTTTTGAACATGCCAAATCAACATAGACGCTTTCTGTGGGTTCTGGCCGGCAGCTTTATGGCAACATTGCTTCCGATAGCCATTGCGAATTTCGTATTGCTCAGCAACTCGTACGGCAATAACGAACTCGTTCTGAAAGCCAGCCAATGGCAACAGGCAACGCATGGCACCACGTTCGCCGGGGGTGTTGCGGCTCCCGATGGCCATCGTCTTTTCAAGACACTAAGACTTCATGATCGCCTGATGGAAATCAACACGGTGGTTCTGGGGTCATCGACCGTCATGGGTATTACCCAAAGTGCATTTCCGGAGCGCTTCAAGATTTACAACATTGCGACAAACAGCAACCCTCTTTTTAACGTTATTGGAGAAGCTGAGTATATTCAGAAATACATACCTTCCGTAAAATGGCTGATTATCCCGATGGATTGGTCGCTTGGATTTATCTATCTGGATGCTCGGCCAGCCGCACACGACCTGTCGTTACCGGAAGCCATGCGACAAATCAAGTCGAATGAAGCCAGAGCACCCGTTACAGAACGTATGCGTGATGCGGTTTCTTACCCAAGAATAGTCAGTCTCCTTAAAATGTTGAAGTCTGCTTTTCGATCCAACGACAAGATCAAAGCGGTTAAAAATGGTTTCTTGATCATTGGCGATGAATATGTTTGTCCGGATGGCGCTTTGGGAAAAGATTTTGATCCCATGTACCGCGGTATTTGCGCAGGTTTTCGTTACGACGGATCTGCTACCTTTGCCAACTTGAACCGAGTCGGAGAAAAGGCACAAAATGCAATTCGAGGCTCATTGGATACGAATTGGCAATACGCAAAATCATTAAGAATCAGCAATGGAGTGCCTAACACGGTGCTGTTAGAACGCCTTGTAAATATCGATAAGCGCGCCAAACAAAATGGTGGCGGCATTATCCTCCTAAGGCCCCCGATGCTCTCGGGTTTGGAAGCCGAATTCATGCGCCAGCGACTGTTCAAGGATGCTTTGTTAGCTACGAAAAATATTCTGGACACCTGGGTCAGGCAACACCAACTGAAATTTATTGATGCCGGGCAAGCGGAGCAGTTTGGATGTACAGCGGACGAATTTGTCGATGCTCACCATGCTGTCAATACGTGCTACCGGAAAATATTTGATCTCAGTCTTCCCAGTTTGATGCCTAAAGGCTAGGATTTGCAGCGCGGCTTCACAGTTAGTTACGTAGCCAGTTCAGTTCAGATGCGAGATAGCGTCCAAGGTCGCGTGACGTCGTTGCTGTAATGTGATTGCTGTCAAAATACAGGATGTTCCCATTACGCACGGCATAGCAGGTCTGTTCATCACAGAAAAAATTCATTAGTTGTACAAGGTGCGTATTGGAATGCCTGTTTATGACTTCGGACAGTGCGGTTGTTGTATCTTCGAGAAATATCTCGTTGATTTTGCGCTGAACGTTGCAATACGATTCCCCTCGCAATGCGATGCATTTTGGCGGGGAATAAATCATCTCCGGGGTTGGGGCGATCACGGCAACGCGAACGCCGATACTTTCCAGCGTACTGAGCATCGTGTCAAGGCTACCCTGCATGTCGGCACGCGCGAGCGCCAGTTTTTTCGCGTCTGCCTCTACCGAGCCGCCCTGTTGTTCAACCAGGGCGATGCTTTGGTGCCATAAGTAGCTTGGCCAGCGAGCAGAAATAACCACACCCTCGAGTCCGTTGGCTTTTAAATCGGAAATTTCCTGAAGTACCCGTCGGTTAAACTCCGGACAAAACTTGAGCACCGATGCAGCCCGGGAGTCATAACCGATGATTGGTATGCATCCGGCCATTGTCAGTTGATAAACGGCTACATCAGGAAGAGCCGCCATTACCATCGGCATCATGTGGTCTGCGTGTGAATCTCCCCACAACAGTACCTTGGGATGCGTTCTGTCCGGGCCATGAATGCATTTTTCTCGCGCCAGTGCACCTTGTTGCCAAGTTTCCGGCGGGGAGCAGTCTTTTTGATACGGAGGTAAATCAGAGCGCGCTTCCAGAACAGGACGGTATTTTTCTAAAGTTCTTTGATGACTGCGCCACGTCCACAGTCCACCCGCCATGATCAAAGTGGCAAGCGAAATACCCAGGCCGGCGAACAGGGTCGATCGAACCTGGCCAAAGAACCATGGCCGATGAAGGCGAATCGGTCGCTCGATCCAGACAAAGCTCAACCAAGCCAGTCCCAGCGCCAGCACAATGATCAGCGCATTGTGCCCAAGGTTCTGTGCCCCCAAGTTATAAATTCGGTAAATGGAAAGCAACGGCCAGTGCCACAGATACCACGAATAGGACAACAGACCGATAAAGACCATCGGCCGGGAGGCCAGAGCGCGCCGTACCAGCCCGTGCTCATTGGCCGTCAGGCCGACGATCAGTGATGCTGTACCGAACACCGGCAGGATAGCCGCCCAGCCCGGAAACGGCGTACGGTGATCCAGGGCCAGAACCGAATAAACAATCAGCGCTAGCCCGAGAACGGCCAACCCTTCTGCCCAGCGTAGCAGACGCGCATAGGCCGCCGCGCTCATCAAACCAACGATACCGCCGATGGCAAATTCCCAGACCCGGGCCGGCAGAAGATAAAAGGCCGCATTATGGTGCTCGGGGGTCGTTACGATGCACAGGGCAAGAGAGGCTAGCAGCATGATACCCAGAGCTGAAATGACCCGCATGCGCATCGATCCACCGGCGCGCGGCGCACGGGAAAAGAAGAAAACCAACACCATCAGTAGCGGCCAGATCAGGTAATACTGTTCCTCGATGGCCAAAGACCAAGTATGCAGCAAGGGCAGGCTGAAGGATGGATCATCGAAATAGCCGCCCGTCTTCTGGAAAAAGAAGACATTCGATCCGAAAAAGGCCACGGCCATGGCTGATCGCGCTAGTGCGCGTTGTTCGTCCGAGGCGGGCGGCATGAACAGTGCGCCGAGCAGCAAGGTGACGGCCACCACCACCAACCCGGCAGGCATCAGCCGGCGCACGCGCC
>CAIYZZ010000331.1 GCA_903930805.1 uncultured Rhodocyclaceae bacterium
AAGACCCGCGAAGAACTCGAAGCCACCCCCATCGAAGTCAAGGTGGCCGGCCGCATCATGCTCAAGCGCGTGATGGGCAAGGCAAGCTTCGCCACGATTCAGGATTTGTCAGGCCGCATCCAGCTCTACCTCAACAACGACGGCGTCGGCATCGAGGTCCATGAAGACTTTAAAAAGTGGGATCTAGGCGACATCGTCGGCGCCGTTGGCACCTTATTCAAGACAAAGACCGGCGAACTGACCGTGCAATGTGCGCAAATTCGTTTGCTGTCGAAGTGCCTGCGCCCATTGCCGGAGAAATTTCACGGTCTCACCGACATTGAGCAGAAATACCGCCAGCGCCATCTCGACCTCATCACCAACGAGACCACGCGTTTCACCTTCATCGCCCGTAGCCGCTTGGTGCAGTCGGTGCGCAACTACATGAATGGCCACGGCTTCCTCGAAGTCGAGACGCCGATGATGCATCCCATCGCCGGTGGCGCCTCGGCCAAGCCTTTCACCACACACCACAATGCCCTTGACATGCAGTTGTTCCTGCGCATCGCGCCGGAGCTGTATCTGAAGCGGCTGGTGGTGGGTGGCTTCGAAAAGGTGTTCGAGATCAACCGCAACTTCAGGAACGAAGGTCTCTCGCCGCGCCACAACCCCGAATTCACCATGATGGAGTTTTACGAGGCGTATGCGGATTATCAGGGCCTGATGAACTTCACCGAGGGCGTTATCCGCCACGCGGCGCGCGAAGCGCTCGGCATGGAGAGCTTCGACTATCAGGGCCGCACGCTCGACCTCTCCAAGCCCTTCCGCCGCATGACGACGGTCGAAGCGATCCACTACCATCACCCCGGTTACAACCTGACCATGCTGGGCGATGCCGGCTGGCTGCGCCAAAAGCTCGCCGACCTCAAGGTTCAGATCAAGCCACTGGCTGGCCTCGGCACTTTGCAGATGCAATTGTTCGAGGAAACCACCGAGGCCGAACTTTGGGATCCGACTTTCATCATTGACTATCCCACCGAAGTCTCGCCGCTGGCACGCCGCTCGAGCTCGAATCCAGATATCACCGAGCGGTTCGAGCTCTACATCGTCGGCCGCGAAATCGCCAACGGCTTCTCCGAGCTCAACGACCCAGAGGATCAGGCCGCGCGCTTCTTGGAGCAATCCAAGGCCAAGGATGCCGGCGATGAGGAGGCGATGTTCTACGACGCCGACTACATCCGCGCCCTCGAATACGGCCTGCCGCCCACCGGTGGCTGCGGCATCGGCATCGATCGACTAGTGATGCTGCTCACCGATTCGCCCAGTATTCGCGACGTCATCCTGTTCCCGCAGATGCGGTCCGAGTAAAAGTCGGCGCTGGCAGGACGGCGAATTGCATAAGGTCGTTGTCATCGGTGCCGGCATTGCCGGTGCTTCTGTTGCCCATGCACTGGCCCAACGCGGTCACGCAGTTACAGTAATCGAAGCTGCCGACACACCGGCCAGCGGGGCCTCGGGCAACCACGCCGGCGTCTTCCGGCCACTACCCTCGCGGGATAACAGCCCCCTGTCGCGTCTGCTGAGCGCAGGTTTTCTGCTGGGAAGACAACAGTTCGCCGCGTTCCCGGACGTACACTACGGCTGGACCGGCGTACTGCACATCGCACGGGATGACAAACACGCCACCACCCAGCGCCGCATCGTTGCCGAGCAGTCCCTGCCCGCCGATTTCTGCCGTTATGTCGACCGTGACGAGGCCAGTACCTTGGCCGCTTGGCCGGTCGAACAGGGTGGCTGGTGGTTTGCCCAAGGCGGCTGGATCAATCCGCCCAGTCTCTGCCGCGCTCTGTTGGCCAATATTGACTGCCGCTTCAATCAACTGGTGGCACGTCTCGTCCGCGCCGAATCGCACTGGCAATTACTCGACAGTGCAGGTAACGCCATCATCCACGCAGACGATGTCGTACTCGCCAACGGCATCGGCGCCCCGGCATTGGTGCCAGACTTTCCGCTACCGATTCGCGTCGGCCGTGGTCTGGTCAGTCATGTGCCCGAGGCCGCCACGCCACCCTTCAACATCGTCGCCACCCGGCTCGGTTACGTCACCCCCGCTGTCGATGGCCTGCGCTGTGCCGGTGCCACCATGACGGCGGATGACCTCGACCCCACGCCACGACTGGCCGACCACATCGAAAACCTGCATCGCCTCGATATGGCCCTGCCCGGCTTCGGCACCGGACTCGACCCGGCAAAGTTGGAGGGCCGTGTTTCATTCCGACCGATGTCGCCCGACCGCCTACCAATGGTCGGCCCGCTTGCTGCCAATGAGGGACTATGGATCATCGACGGCTTTGGCGCGCGCGGCTTGGTATTTGCCGCGATTTGCGCTGATTTACTGGCCTGTCAGATCAGCGATGGTTCGCTCCCGCTGGAGGCTGACCTCGTGGCGGCCGTTGCACCCGCACGCTTTCAGAAACAGCGCCGAATGTAAAAGTCTGTTACAGGTGTCCGCTGAATGTTTGGTGATGGCGTTAAACTTGGCGTACCCCACCCGCAGCGAGGACACGCAATGAATACCGCAAACCCAACGACCGTTACCACCACAACTTCCCGCATACACCCGCTCGTTGCCACCGCCGCAGTGGCAGTAACCGTGTTTTCACTGGCCGGCATCGCCGCCCTGACCGGCATATTGCCAATGGGCAAAGCCAATACTCCCCCGGCACCCACTCAGCTCACCGCAGCCCCTGCTGATGCCGTTCCGCCAGCGCCGACTTTTTCCACACCGCAGGCGGCACCGGTAGTTGTAGAACCGCAACCCGTTACTAAAACCGCCGAACCTGTCCGCGTACAACCGACGGTCAAACCAGCCGCGAAACCCGCCAGCAAGCCTTTGGCGAAAGCGCCATCGAGCACCACGCCCACCCCGGCTCCGGTCACGGAAATTACCCAAGCACCGGCAATGCCCCTCCCTCCAGCCGTTACCACACCTCCGGCTCCACCGCCCTGCCTGAATTGCGGCGTCGTGGATAACTTTCGTGAATTCGCCCAGCAAGGCGAAGGCAGCGGATTGGGTGCCGTGGCCGGTGGCGTGATCGGCGGCATTCTCGGCAATCAGGTTGGCGGCGGCAAAGGCAGGAAAGTTGCCACCGTGCTCGGCGCGGCTGGTGGTGCCTATGCCGGCCATCAGGTCGAAAAATCGCAGAGGCAAACCACGCGCTACGAGATCAGCGTGCGCATGAACGACGGCACGCTCCGCACCATCACACAAGACAGCGTGCCGGCCTGGCGTATCGGCGATCGCGTACGCATGGAAAACGGCGCTCTGGTGAGAAACGACTATTGATCTGCCCGCAGCCGGCTTCCGGTTTTTGGCGTGCTGCCAGACCGTGGCTT
>CAIYZZ010000332.1 GCA_903930805.1 uncultured Rhodocyclaceae bacterium
ACGATATGCCGGTTGCCGATTTCACGCTGGAAGACATGAAAAAGATGCGTGTGAAGTTGAAGGACGAGATCTATCAACTGTTGCTGGCTTTTCGTATCGGCCAGAAGCGTTCTGCCTGATCCCGCTTCCTGTTTTCAGCGCAGCCGCGCCTGCCTGATTTAATTTACGTCGGGCGCCGCATGCGAGTTTCTCCCCTCGGGTGGCTCGCCACCTGGTACTTCTTTTACTTCGCTTTCGTCGGTGCTTTCGCACCGTATTTCACGCTTTACCTGCAAGACATTGGCTTCTCCGCTTGGGAGATTGGCGTGATGATGTCGGTGCCTCAGGTTATGCGTTTGCTGGCACCCAACCTCTGGGGCTGGCTGGCTGACCACCTTGGTCGTCGCGTTGCTGTCGTGCGCCTGGCGGCTTTCTTTTCCCTCATCGGTTTTGCCGGATTTTTCTTTACGCGCGAATACACCGCCATGCTCGCCGCGATGGCGCTCGTCTGGTTTTTCTGGAGTGCTGCGCTACCGCTGGTCGAAGCGATGACGCTCGACCAACTGGCGGGGCAAACCGAACGCTACGGCAGCATCCGTCTGTGGGGATCAATCGGTTTCATCGTCAGCGTGATGGTGATCGGCGCCATGCTCGATCATGTGCCGATCAGCGCGCTGCTCTGGGCCTGCATCGCCATCCTCGCCAGCGTGCTGGCCAGCGCGCTCACCTTGCCAGAAACAAAAGTCGGCGCTGGCGGGACGGCACCCCCACTGGGTGATCTCCTGAAACGCCCCGAGGTGCTGGCCTTGTTGGCCGCCTGCTTCTTCATGTCGATCGCACACGGGCCGCTCTACGTGTTCTATTCGATCCATTTGGTCAACCACGGTTATGACAAACTGGCGGTCGGCCTGTTCTGGTCGCTCGGCGTGCTGGCGGAGATTGCTGTGTTCATTGCCATGCCGCGCCTGATGCGCTGGACATCTTTGCGCGGCATCTTGTTGGCAAGTTTTACCCTGGCCGTGCTGCGATTCCTGCTGATCGGCTGGGCGGCGGATTCACCTGTCATTCTGCTCTTTGCGCAACTTCTGCATGGGGCCACCTTCGGTGCCTTCCATGCAGGGACAGTGGCGGTACTGGCGCGCTGGTTCGCCCCGCAGCAGCAGGCACGTATGCAGGGGCTGTATGGCAGTCTCTCATTTGGTGCGGGCGGCATGATCGGCGGTTTGCTCAGTGGCGAAGCCTGGGGCAGCCTCGGCGCGGGCATGACCTATACGCTCGCTGCGCTGTTTGCTGCCTGCGGCTGGGTGCTGATTTGGCGCTGGCTGCCAGTGACACTGAGTCACTACCGCCCTGTGCGATAATTTCCACTCTTAGTCCTTTTTTAATCTCTATAACGAAAATACCCATGAAAACACTACTGCTCATCCTCGCCGCTACTTTTGCCCTTGCCGCTTGCAATACCGTACAGGGTGTTGGCAAGGATATTGAAAAAGGTGGCGAGGCAATCCAGAAGGCGACCAAGTAAGGGGTCAGACCTTCATTCAACTTGATGGATTGTTGGTGCTGCACCGTCTCATCAGCTTCGATCGTGCGTTCTATTAGGAAGACAACATGAAGATTTGCGTTCTGCCTGGCGATGGTATCGGCCCGGAAATTACCGCCGAAGCAGTGCGGGTGCTCAAGGCGCTCGATTTGAAATTCGAGATGGAAGAGGCACTGCTTGGTGGTTGCGCCATTGACGCGGCGAATGATCCATTTCCCCCGGCGACGCAGAAACTCGCCAAGGAGGCGGATGCCGTATTGCTTGGTGCCGTCGGTGGACCTCAGTGGGACAACAACCCTCGCGAATTGCGCCCCGAAAGCGGCCTGTTGCGCATTCGCAAAGACCTCGGCTTGTTCGCCAACTTGCGTCCGGCAATCCTTTATCCGGAACTCGCCAACGCTTCGACGCTCAAGCCGGAAGTGGTAGCTGGTCTGGATATCCTCATCGTGCGCGAGTTGACGGGTGACATCTATTTTGGCCAGCCACGCGGTATCGAGTTCAAGAATGGCGAACGTTTTGGCTTCAATACCATGCACTACACAGAAAGCGAGATTCGCCGCATCCTGCGCGTTGCCTTCGCTGCTGCGCGGAAACGTAACAAGAGGGTCTGTTCGGTCGACAAGATGAACGTGCTCGAATGCACCCAGTTGTGGCGCGATGTCGCCAAAGAAGTGGGCAAGGAGTATCCGGATGTCGAGTTATCACACATGCTGGTCGATAATGCAGCCATGCAATTGGTGAAGAACCCGAAGCAGTTTGATGTGATGGTGACCGGCAACATGTTCGGCGACATTCTTTCAGACGAAGCGTCGATGCTTACCGGTTCGATCGGCATGCTGCCTTCGGCATCGCTCGACGCCAACAACAAGGGACTATATGAGCCCTCGCATGGTTCGGCACCCGATATCGCCGGCAAGGGCGTGGCCAACCCGCTGGCAACGATTCTGTCGGTGGCGATGATGTTGCGTTATACCTTTGCCAACGAAGCTGCCGCGCTGCGCGTCGAGGCTGTGGTAAAGAAAGTTCTGGCTCAGGGTTTCCGTACCGGCGATATTTACGAAGCGGGTACCCGGCGTGTTGGCACGAAGGAAATGGGCGACGCCGTGCTGGCGGCGCTGTAATTGATTTGAAGAGGTGAGTGTCATGAAAAAAGTAGGCCTGGTGGGCTGGCGTGGCATGGTGGGCTCTGTGCTCATGCAGCGCATGCGTGAAGAAGGCGATTTCGCCCTGATCGAACCGGTGTTCTTCACCACGTCGAATGTCGGCGGGCAGGGTCCTGTCGAGTCGGGGCGCGCGCTGCTCAAGGACGCCGGGGATCTTGTAGCACTGAAGCAGATGGACATCATCATCACCTGCCAGGGCGGCGACTACACCAAGGAAGTCTTTGGCCCGCTGCGTGCCTCCGGATGGGATGGCATGTGGGTCGATGCGGCCTCCAGCCTGCGCATGACCGATGATGCGATCATCATTCTCGACCCGGTGAACCTCGATGTCATCAAAGCCGGCTTGGCGAATGGCATCAAGAACTACATCGGCGGCAACTGCACGGTATCTTTGATGCTGATGGGGCTTGGTGGGTTGTTCCGTCATGATCTGGTCGAGTGGGTTTCGGCCATGACTTACCAGGCTGCCTCGGGTGCCGGCGCACAGAACATGCGTGAGCTGATCTCCCAGATGGGCGTGCTGCACGATGCTGTCAAGGCCGAGCTGGCCGATCCGGCCTCGGCCATTCTCGACATCGACCGCAAGGTGGCCGAGACCATGCGTGCGGCTTCGTTCCCTGCCAAGAACTTCCGCGGCGTGCCACTCGCCGGCAGCCTGATTCCGTGGATCGACGTGCCGGTCGATGGTGGCCAGTCGAAGGAGGAGTGGAAGGGGGGTGCGGAATGCAACAAGATTCTCGGCAAGCCGGCATTCCGTTCGCCGGGCAGCATTCCTATCGACGGCCTTTGCGTGCGTGTGGGCGCCATGCGCTGCCATTCGCAGGGTTTGACGATCAAACTGAAAAGGAATGTGCCGCTGGACGAGGTCAGCGACATCATCGCCAAGGCCAACGACTGGGTGAAGGTGGTGCCGAACGAGCGCGAGACATCCGAGCGTGACCTGACGCCGGCGGCGGTGACTGGCACGCTGACAGTGCCGGTCGGACGTTTGCACAAACTGGCCATGGGCCCGGAATATCTGGGTGCCTTTACCTGCGGCGATCAGCTTTTGTGGGGGGCGGCGGAGCCGCTGCGCCGCATGTTGCGTATTTTGCTCGGATAAACCAATCCGGCACATAATGCAAAGGTTGAGCTTGCGCCATTAAGCCCATGATGTTATTTTAATTACCGTATAACTTCGTATAACAAATCCCCGGCGGGGAGGCACTGTGAATAAACCGGACAAATCATCGATATTCAAGGCGTCCTTGTTGGTGGCGCTTTTTGGGGCTGCATTTGGTTCGCAGGCGGCTGGCTTGGGCAAACTCACGGTGTATTCGGCCATTGGTCAGCCGTTGAATGCCGAGGTCGCTCTCACGGCAACGCCCGAAGAGATCAGCGCACTGTCGGCCAAGCTGGCTTCGCACACTGCCTTCAGCGACGCAGGTATTGATTTCATGCCGGCGCTGACTGGCTTGCGCTTCAGTGTTGCCAAGTCGCCCGGTGGTCAGCCGATCTTGCGGTTGTCAACCGATAGCCCCCTTAACGAGCCTTTCCTGCATTTCCTGGTCGAACTCAACTGGACTTCCGGTCGCATGGTACGGGAATACACGTTTCTGCTCGATCCACCAGAAATGCTGCAAGTGGGCAAGCCGGCACGAGTTGTGCCGGTTGTACCCCCTGCACAAGCTACCTCTTTGACGCCTGTACCATCCAAGGTTGACGGCAAGACTACTTCACGCTCTACCGCTCCTTCCTCAGGCCAGTCTGTTGGCGAGTACCAAGTGAAGGCTGGCGACACGCTAAGCAAGATCGCCCGCGAGAACAAGGCTGAATCAGTCAGCCTCGATCAGATGTTGGTCGCGTTGTTCAACAACAACCGTGAGATTTTCGACGGTAGCAACATGAATAGGCTGCGTGCCGGCAAGATATTGCGCCTGCCCGATCCGACCGACGCTGCCAAGGTTAATGGAGGCGAGGCGCGCAAGCTGATTGTCAGTCAGGCGGCAGATTTCAATGCCTATCGACGTCGTCTGGCTGAAGCTGCGGGTAATGCTCCGGCAGTCGAGGTTGCGCCGCAGCAGCAGACCGCCGGCAAGATCAAACCGCAGGTTGAGGCAAAGGCGGCACCGGCACCCACCGCTGACAAGCTCGAAGTTTCACGCACAGAGGTCGCCAAGACAGCCAAGGCGGGTGGTGCTGGCAAGGGCCTCGAGGAGGATTTGATCGCCCGAGACAAGTCCTTGCGCGAAGCAGCCGAACGCATTGCACAGCTAGAAAAAAATCTTGAGAATCTGAAGCATCTGGTTGAGTTGAAGAGCCAGCCAGGGGCTCAGGTACAACAGCAAGCGCAGGCAGTTGCGGCATCAAAGCCCGTGGAGGAAAAGAAGCCGGAACCTTCTGCCCCCAAGACTGTTGCCGCGCCGGTGGCAAGTGCGCCAGTAACGACAGTGCCCGCAGCCGAAAAACCTGCTGAGCCGGTTAGTCCGGTTGCCGCACCCAAGCCGGCCGAAGCGGAGGCTGG
>CAIYZZ010000333.1 GCA_903930805.1 uncultured Rhodocyclaceae bacterium
AGTCCTTGCGCGCATATCAGTTCGCGCAACACCCGAACAGGCCAAGGAGTTCTTCCGGCTTGCGCTTGCAATTGGCACGAAGCCGGCGGCGCATCATCATTGGTTGGCTGATGCGCTCAGGCACTTAAGCGACTACGCACTTGAAAGTGTCCCAAAGGATCAGCAGCATGAGTTGCTTGGGGATGCACTGTCTTTCCCACTTCAAACTGAAATCAATGTCGGCGCACATCCAGAGTGGCTCAATCCTGTCATTCGATATCCCGGAGAGAGGGGTCCCAATGCAGCCCTTGACCGCCGCATTGATGAAATCATTGACTGTATAGCGCCTTGCTCACCTCAAAGCGCGCCCGCGCTCTTGCGCTTGCTACCCCTGCTCGATGTGGGCTTTCTTACGGATGCGGAGCGCGAAAAAATTGGAGAAAAAGTTTGGGGGTCTGTGCCTGATTACGAAACCTTACCCCAAACTGGCCTGCTTCCACATGCACTCTTGAAGCTTCCTGCGCCAGACAGTGTTGCCGCAAGAAATGCCGTTAGACGGTATCTTTTTGGCGCCCGTGAAGATCGGCTTTTGAATTCGGCGCTGTTGAGGGATATTGGAGGCGCGGCGCGAGCAAAAGGCGTCGAGGAGTTGCCTTCTGCGGAACAGGCTGTGGATTACTTCGGGAAACTGGTTTCATGGAGAGCGGAGAAAATCGCTGAGGATGCTTTCAGGCTTTTTGACCAAGAAGATCAAATTGGCAATTTGATTGGTCAAGTACTTGCCTACGCTATTGCTCCTGCGTTGCCTGTTGAGGCGCTGAATCAAGATAATTTCGACAAACTGCTGGCGTTCCATTCGGAGGTTGAAGCCCCCGCAACTGTCATTGCACTTTCCCGTTTCGCTGCATCCAATGAGCTTTTTTCTGGGAAAGTCGAAAAATGCATACGCCAAGGCTTGCAGGGGCACGATGCAAACAAAGTGGCATCTTCAGCATTTGCTCTGCTGAAATGGCGGGAAATAAAGACATCTCCGGCCACGGACAGACTAACCTCGCGGCTGGTCTATCTGCTGGGTTCGAATCTGGGTGGCGGCTTGCCAGCTTTGCTGTGGACTGCCGGGCAGATGTATGCCAAGGGCTATCTTTCAGAAGGCGATACGGAATCGTTGATAGACAGTGTGCCGATGGTTTTCGACAGCACTGATTACAAGAATATCTCTCCATTCAGCCGGGAGTCTGTCAGCATTTCATTGGTGCGTGCCGAGTGCGCCAGGTTGGCGCGGGCTATTCTGAACAAGTGTCAAGACACGAACAACGAGTTGATCCGGGTCTTGGAAGAAGCCAAACAGGACGCGCTGCCCGAAGTCCGGTTTGCCGAAGCCACGGATGAATAGAGACCATATGACCAAACAGAAATTCGAACTCACTTGGATCGGCAAGGAAAATCCGGCGAAGAATGATCGCGCCCAGCGCCGTCTCGCCAACACCGACTTTTGCCGCAGACATCTGTCTCATCCTGTGAACCTCTCTACGGGTAAGCTTGTCCCACCCTCTAGGATTTCGAGAGCTTTAATTCCCTCGAAATCGGGTGAATTGGTTTTGCGGGAATGTCACCTATGAAACATGATTCCGTTACAGGCGTTGCTCCGCCGAACTTCAGCGACAAGGCGCAGGCGCTTGAACATGAGGTGATTTTCCTCAGGGCGACGATTGAGCTAATCGACGCCATGGTCAATTTCGAGGTGCTCGATTTCGACTGCAATGGCGAATTTGGCGAAGTTCGGTTCAAGGGAACCACCCATCAAAAGTATTTCGGTATCTTGCTTGTCGATTTTCTTTCCAAGATCGACAAGAATTCGTTGATTGGATATAGGACGTCTCATGTTGGTACCCTGAAGGCGGTTTGCTCGACGCCGGGATTTCGGAACAACGATTCTGTACTTGAGCTGAGCGCGGCAGTGCAGGAGTTGGACACTTGGCTCGAAGAGGAAGTGAGCGTCGCGGTTTGGCTGCCTTCGTTGAGTGTCGAGACAACATTGACAATCGCGCGGCAAGAGTTCTTATGGATGTGTGGA
>CAIYZZ010000334.1 GCA_903930805.1 uncultured Rhodocyclaceae bacterium
ACCACATCGCTGCCATTCTTGATCAGGCCGATCGAATCCGCCGCCTTGCTGGCCTTCTCCACGCCGGAGTTCACGCGCGCATTGCCGACATCCATCGCCTGCACCGCGCTTTCCGTCACCTCGCGCATTTCCTGAATCATGCCACCGATCTCCTGGGTCGACTGGGCGGTACGCTCGGCGAGTTTGCGCACCTCGTCGGCCACGACGGCAAATCCGCGACCCTGTTCGCCGGCACGCGCCGCCTCGATGGCGGCATTCAGCGCCAGCAGGTTGGTCTGATTGGCAATCTCGTTGATCACCGACACAATCTCCGAGATCTTGCCTGACTGCGCTTCCAGCGCCTGAATCTTCTCTGTTGCCTGCTGCATCGCACCGGCAATGCCGCGCATTTCCTCGGTGGCGGCGTGAATCACATCGGCACCCTCGACCGACATGCGTCCCGCTTCGACGGCGTTGTTGTGCGCGTCACCGGAATTGTCGGCCACTTGGGCGATGCTGGTCGCCATTTCTTCCATGGCGGCCGCCATGCTCGACACCGCTTCGCCCTGCCGGCTGTTGCTGCTGGCAACTTCGGCGGACTGCCGCGCCATGCTTTGCGCCGCAACGGCCAGTTCATCACTGCTGGCATGGAGTTGCACGACCATGGTGCGCACCGCCTCGCGCATGCGCTCGACCCCGCCGAGCAGGCTATCGGGAGTTGCCTGCACCCCATGGCCGCCGGAGGTGAGGTCGCCCTCGGCCACGCGCCGCACCACTTCAGTGGCATCGGCCGGCTCGCCGCCAAGCGTTGCCAGCACACCTTGCGTAATCCAGTAGGAAACCCCCATGACGACCGCCAAACCCACCGCAATCAGAATGGCCACGACAATCAGCGTATGTTCGTAGGAGGCCTGCACTGCTTCCTCCTGCTCCTTGAACTGGCTGACCAACTCAGCGCGCACGGCCTCTTCGAGGTCGAACAGGATCTTGCTGGTCGCCTGATCCTTGCCCATGACCAGCTTATCGACTGCCTTGCCCGAATTCGGGTCGGCCACGTTGAATTGCTTGATGGCAGCGCCATAAGCTTCGCTGAGCAGCTTGTGTTCGTGCCCGGCTGACTCGAGTTGCTTGATGATCGCCGGCGGTAGACCGGCCTTTTCCATTCTCGCGCGCGCCTCATCGAGTTCCTTGGTGACCGTTTGGTCGAACCGGGTGTAGTCGGCGACGTACTGGTCGAATTTGGTCTGGTCATTGCCGCGGATCAGGATGTTCTTGAAGTACTGAATCTGATTCTTGTAGGCCAGGTGCGCCTGGGAGACATCGAGCAGCGCGTCGGCATGATGTCGCGTCTCAAGATTCTGCTCGTCGACGTAGCTGTCGATCGCCTTCAAGCCGAAAATGCCGGCCATACCCGTAACCAGGGTCATCAAGCTGGCCACTGCAGCAAACAGCCGCATCTTTCCTTTCAATGATGTCATGGCGATCTTTCGTCAGTCAAAAATGGGTGTCGGCGAATTATATATACCCTTCGAAAATGCACATCCGCTTGATGTAACTTACCCACCCGGCGTCGAGTGAAGGTCGGCGCTGCCGATAAATCTGGCGTTCTCGAACAGTGAAGAGATGACGACCTTCTTAACCTCGGGATGATCAGGCACCAGGTAGAGCGCGGGGGTCAGCAATTCTTCGAAGATGCCGCGCAGGCTGCGTGCGCCAGCCTTGTATTCCATGGCCAGATCGGCGATCTGCTCGAACACCTCGGGTTCGATCTTGAGTTCGACGCCCTCGTTCTGCAGGATCTGGCGGAACTGATTGAAAATCGAGTTCTTTGGTTCGGTCATGATGCGCACCAGCATTTCCCGCGACAGGGGCTGCAGGCGGGCGACGATCGGCAGGCGTCCGGCGAACTCGGGGATCAGGCCGAACTCGAACAGGTCGGTCGGCTTGACGCGCGCATTGAGGCGATCGAGCACCTTCTGGTTGTCGTCATCGGCGGTGGAAATGAAGCCGAAGGTGTGCGTCTTCGCGAGGATTTCATTCAGCCCGACAAAGGCACCACCACAGATGAAAAGGATGTGGGAAGTGTCGATATAGCGCGCGCTTTTCAGCTTCACCGGCGCACCCTCCATGATCTTCAGGAGCGCGTGCTGCACGCTTTCGCCTGCGGCGCTGCGCGCCTGACCACTGATGGCCTTGAGCTTGTCGATCTCGTCGATGAAGATGATGCCTTGCTGGGCGCGGCCAATATCGCCATCGGCCTTCTCGATCAGGCGTTGCAGCATCGCATCGATCTCTTCGTTGACGAACTCGCTCTGTGCCAGCGAGGTGGCGTCAGCCGTGACAAAAGGAACCTGCAATGCCTTCGACAGCGTCTCGCACAACAAGGTCTTGCCGGTGCCGGTCGGGCCGATGAGCAGAACATTGCTCTTGACGATCTCCAGCTTCTCGGGCGCGGCGAGCGCTATCTTCTTGTAGTGGGTATAGACAGCGACAGCGAGCTGTCTCTTGGCTTCCTCTTGGCCGACCACATGCTGGTCGAGAAACTTGACGATCTGGCTGGGGGTCATGTTGGCATCCGCGAAATGGCAGCCGTTAGAATAGCAGCATGGAACCCCTCCTTGTGCTCACCAACCTGCCCGACGCAACGAGTGCCCGCTCGCTCGCCGATGTATTGGTCGAGGCGCGGCTGGCGGCCTGTGTGAATATCCTCGCGCCCTGCCGTTCGGTCTATCGCTGGCAGGGGCAGGTCGAAGATGCCGAGGAAGTACCCCTGCTGATTAAAACCACGGTGGAACACTACGCCGCGCTGGAAGCGGCAATCCGCCGGCAGCATCCCTACGAACTTCCCGAGATTGTGGCTGTCCCAATCACCCACGGCCTGCCGGACTATCTGGCTTGGGTCGCTACCGAAACCACTGACCAATAACCATCACGATGCCGACACGACTCCTCACCCTGCTCTGGCTTGCGCTCGCCAGCCTGATGGCCCATGCCGCCGAGCCGCTCGAACCCGAGCAGGCCTTCCACTTCACCGCTCGCGCGCTCGACGCCAACACCATCGAGGCACGCTGGGATATCACCCCCGATTACTACCTCTACAAGCAGAAGATCGAATTTGCCGCCACGCCGGCAACAATCAAGCTGGGCGTCCCCATCCTGCCCAAGGGCAAGGAAAAGGATGATGAGTTTTTCGGCAGGATCGAAACCTATCGCGGCCAGATCATCGCGCGCATTCCCATCACCGCAGGCAGCGGCAGCTTCGTACTCAAAGCCATCTCGCAAGGCTGCTGGGATGGCGGCGTTTGCTATCCGCCGCTGACACATGAGGCAAAGATTACGCTGGCAGCGATGAGCAGCACACCCGCTGCCGTCCAGCCAGCGCCGACTTTTTCAGAACAACCCCCAGCAGCCACGGCAACAACCGGCAACGAATCCGGCCAGATCGCCAGCCTGCTGAAGGGTAGCGGCTTCTGGCTCGCAGTGTTCACTTTTTTCGGTTTCGGCCTGCTGCTGTCCCTGACGCCCTGCGTGTTCCCGATGATCCCGATTCTCTCCGGCATCATCGTCAACCATGGTCATGCCGTCAGTCACGCACGCGCCTTCATACTCTCGTGCGCCTACGTGCTGGGCATGGCGATCACCTATGCGGTCGTCGGCGTCGCCGCCGGATTCTCCGGCACATTGCTCTCCGCCGCACTACAGAATGCCTGGGTACTCGGCAGCTTCGCGCTGGTGTTCGTCGTGCTCTCGTTCTCGATGTTCGGCTTCTACGAGCTGCAACTGCCTTCCGCGTTGCAAAGCAAGCTTTCTGAGACGGCCAACCAGCAAGGCGGCTCGCTTCTCGCCATTACCCTGATGGGTGCCTTGTCTGCCCTCATCGTCGGCCCCTGCGTCGCTGCGCCACTTGCTGGAGCGCTGCTTTATATCGCCCAGACCAAAGATGCCGTCCTCGGCGGCGCGGCACTCTTCGCCATGGGGCTGGGCATGGGTGCGCCACTGTTGCTGGTTGGCGTGTTCTCGCGTTCTTTCCTGCCCAAGGCTGGCCCATGGATGGAGGCGGTGAAAAAGTTTTTTGGCGTCATCCTGCTCGCCACCGCGCTGTGGCTCGTCTCGCCCGTGCTGCCGGGCTGGATAATCATGCTCGGCTGGGCGGCGCTACTCATCGTGCCGGCAATCTATCTCCACGCCCTCGATCCACTGCCACCGCACGCCCACGGCTGGCAGCGTTTCTGGAAAGGCATCGGCGCCGCCCTCCTGCTCGCCGGTGCCGCCATGCTGCTCGGCCTGCTCGGCGGCAGTCGTGATCCGCTGCAACCACTGGCTTTCCTGCGCAGTGCCGGCGCCGCCGTCTCGCCAGCGCCGACTTTTGAGCGCGTGAAATCCATCGCGGCGCTCGACGCCCGCATCGCCGCTGCGCAAAAACCGGTGCTGCTCGACTTCTATGCCGACTGGTGTGTGAGTTGCAAGGAGATGGAGAAATTCACCTTTGCCGATCCGACAGTCGCGAAGAAGATGCAGGAATTCACGCTGCTACAGGCCGATGTCACTGCGAACAACGACGACGACAAGGCGCTACTCCAGCGCTTTGCCCTCTTCGGCCCGCCCGGCATCATCTTCTTCGACAAGGCCGGCAAGGAAATCGCCGGCCAGCGTGTAGTGGGCTATCAGCCGGCTTCACAGTTCCTGACAGCGCTGGAGCAGGCACAGAAGTAGAGCGACGCCGTCCCGCCAGCGCCGACTTGTTAGACCGACGGCTTTCGACCTTGGATTCAACCGATGGATGCAACACACTAGAAACTGCGTAAGCAGAAGGAGTGTTGCGAATGAAACAAAGACGCCGTATCTATTACACGGAAACTCAGAAAGCGCTGATGTGGGATCGCTGGCAGAAAGGCGATTCTCTGCAGCAGATCGCCCAGTTGTTTGATCGCAACCACTCTTCAGTTCAAGGAATTCTGGCTCAAAGCGGCGGCATACGCCCTGCGCAACGATGTCGCTCGAGATTGGCGCTGACATTAGCTGAGCGAGAAGAAATCTCACTTGGTCTGGCGCTGGGTGATTCGATTCGTTCGATCGCGACGCTACTTGGGCGCGCGCCATCCACCATCAGTCGCGAGATTAGTCGCAACGGTGGTTCGGATTTGTATCGGGCGAGTTGGGCAGACCAGGCTGCCTGGGATCGTGCATGTCGCCCCAAGACCTGTAAGCTTGTCGAGCACCGACGGCTGGCACGCATCGTAGCCGGCAAGCTCCGAGGGCTGTGGTCGCCGGAGCAGATTGCTGGATGGCTGAAGTACGCTTACCCAGCCGACGAGGACTATCACGTGTCACATGAGACGATCTATCGCAGCCTCTACATTCAGGCCCGTGGTGCCTTGAAGAAAGAACTGTTGCAGCACTTGAGGCGCACACGTGCAATGCGCCGCTCACGTCATCACACGCAGAAGACGGACACTCACGGCAGAATCACCAACACGGTATCGATCAGCGAGCGACCAGCCACGGTTGAAGATCGAGCAGTGCCTGGTCACTGGGAAGGCGACCTGCTGTTTGGCGATCGCAACAGCCAAATCGCGACCCTTGTCGAACGTCATTCACGCTACGTGATGTTGGTGAAGGTTGCTCGCCAAGATACAGAAACAGTCATCAACGCGCTGATCAAAAACGCTCGCAGGTTGCCGCAGGAACTCTACAAATCTCTGACTTGGGATCGGGGCAAAGAGATGGCCGACCACACGAGATTTACATTGGCGACCGATATAAAGGTTTACTTCTGCGATCCACATAGTCCATGGCAGCGCGGGACGAACGAGAATACGAATGGGCTATTGCGGCAGTATTTCCCAAAGGGAAAGGACATCTCGGCCTACTCGCAGTCCCAGCTAAATACCGTTGCCAGGAAATTGAATGAGCGTCCAAGGAAAACACTAAACTACGAAACGCCCGCCGAACGATTTCACCAATCTGTTGCATCCATCGGTTGAATCCAAGACCCTGACGAGCCGTTCAGGTTTTCAGACTGCATGCCTGCTATGCAGCAGTTGGAGTCGTTCATGATACCGTAAGGATACGATTGGAGTGACCGGTGTCAGGGGGCAATCTGCCGCTCCAACTGGTACAAGCAAGTCTATTACTTTCAGTTACATTGCTGTGGAAGTAGATTCCAATCCAGGTTTGAGTCTGAGCGATCGGTTTTGACGTTGAGTCTCGAAATCAAAAAGGTTTGGCTTTTGGCGGGGCTGTGGGTATGTGGGGAGGTCGCCGTCAGGCGAGCTACCCTCATACCCATGGTTCCTTCGCTTTTCGTTTTTGATCTTGTCAGGCAGCCGTTTTTGATCGGTTAAAAATGGTCCTGAATAGGGCTGAACGCGCCGCGTTCATTTGCTCCACAGCGTCATTATCGCTCATCGCCTTGGCCGGCGCGGCAAAGCGTTACGGGATATGGCTGTAACCCAGATGCTTGCGCACGATGGCGCCGTTCTTGGACTCGGCCTAGCCCGGATATTTCACGAAAGTAGGTCGGCGGAACCGCCGGAAGACGCGTTAATACTGGTGTCTAGACAGTTTTAACGGAGTGTTCCGCCGATGCCAAATTGTACGCAAGAAGAAATGATGTTTGGGCGCCTTGGACGTCGAGTCATCGAGGCGAATTTCGAGGGGGGCGCACTCAGTTCTGATGGTGGGCTGATGCTGCTGCGGCAAGTGGATCGACGCACAGGTCTGTCGAAGGCGGTGGCCAGTGCGCTGCATGACCCGCGCAAGCAGGACAAGATCGTTCATGAGATGCGCGATCTGGTAGCCCAGCGACTGTATGCGCTGTGCTGTGGCTACGAAGACCTGAACGATCATGCCGTACTGCGCAACGATCCGTTGATGCAGACGGCGGTAGGTCGGACGGATGAACTGGGCAGCAGTCCGACGCTGTGCCGTCTGGAGCAGCGCGCGACTCGGGCCGATGTGGTGGCGCTGAACAAGGTGCTGGTGGAGCAGTTCATCGCCAGCCAGGAAGCGATCCCCGAGGAACTGATCCTGGATATCGACGCCTCGGATATCCCGCTGCACGGGGATCAGGAAGGCAAGCAGTTTCACGCCTACTACGACAGCTACTGCTATCTGCCGCTGTACGTCTTCTGCGGCAAGGCGATGCTGGGCTGCGTCCTGCGGCGCAGCCGGATCGACGGTGCCAGGCATGCGGCGGCGGTCATCAAGCTCCTGGTAACCCGCCTGCGGCAGGCGTGGCCGGCGGTACGCATCATCGTCCGTGGCGACTCCGGGTTCTGCCGTCAGCGACTGATCCGCTGGTGTGAACGCAACAGTGTCGGCTACGTGATTGGGCTGGCGCGCAACGCGCGCCTGCATCGGTGGGTCGAAGGCTGGGAGCGGCTGATGGAACAGGCCTATGCCGACAGCGGGATCAAGCAACGGGTCATCCGTGAGTTCAGTTACGCCGCGGACAGCTGGGACCGGCTGCGGCGCGTGATCACGCGACTGGAGTTCGGCAGCCAGGGGGCCAATCCCCGCTTCATCGTTACCAATCTCGAAGGGACAGCCACCGAACTGTACGACGAGATGTACTGCCAACGCGGCGAGGCCGAGAACCGGATCAAGGAGACCCAGCTCGACTTGTTCGGTACCCGCGCCAGTTGCCACAAGTTCCTCGCCAACTGGCTGCGCATTCTCTTCTCTGCGCTGGCCTACACGCTGATGCAACGTCTACGCGAGATCGCGCTCAAGCACACCGATCTGGCCAAGGCTACGGCCGCCACCATTCGCGTCAAACTCCTCAAGATTGGCGCCGCCGTCATCCGCAATACCCGCCGTATCCGCATCCTGCTGGCGTCCCACCATCCGCTGCGCGACATCTACTTCATCGCCGCCAACGCGCTCGCCTCGCCGTAGTCAATCACCAGTGCGGCCCCGACACGTTGAGTCTTCGGGGGTAGGGGAAAGTACGTCCTCAACTCGCACAATTGCTCAAATATTAAGCAATCCAATCTGAATTGCGGGTCATCAACCGACATCACCACTACAAACTTCAATTTCTGGCGGCCGGTGAAACATGGCGGCTAG
>CAIYZZ010000335.1 GCA_903930805.1 uncultured Rhodocyclaceae bacterium
CGGCCAGTTCGCGCCGCTCAACCGGTTTGCATAGATACATATCGCCCCCGGATTCGAGCCCGATGATGCGATCGGCCACGCTGCTGCGACCGGTCAGCATCACCACGCCAAGATTCGGATGGCTCTTGCGCAGACGGCTGGAGATGACGAGGCCGTCCTCGCCCGGGAGCGTCAGATCGAGGACGAGAACGTCGACGGGCTGCTGCTTGAGGCGCTGCGCCAGACCGCTGCCGTCGGGCGCTCCGGAGGCCTCGAACGCTTCATGGCGCAGGCCGAACACGATATCGTCGAGAAGATCGGAATCGTCCTCGATCACGAGTACGCGAATCACCGCCGGCAATCCCCTATCGAGCAAATTGGCCGATCTTAGTGAAGAAGCTGGTGTGTTAGCTGCCAATTCCTGACATTCCATTGGCCATGCGGATCGGCAATATGAGACGGAACCTGGCGCCGCCACTTTCGTCATCCAGCACCACGATGCTGCCTTGGTGCATCGAGGCAATCATTCGCACCAGGGAAAGGCCTACGCCGATGCCTGGAATGTTGGCATGTTCCGGGGCGCGCACGTAGCGGAGGAAGATCGCGTCGCGCAGCCCGTCGGGTACGCCGGGGCCCCGGTCGACCACGTCGATGATGACTTGCCGGCCCTCGAACACGAGGGTAGTCAGATCCACGGGTTCATCCGCGGGCGAGTATTTCATCGCGTTGTCGATCAGATTGAGGATCGAGGTCGCCACGAGGTCAACGTCGCACCTCAGGCGCACATCCTCACCCAGATGAACGCGCAGGCGAGGCGTCGCGCCGGTGAATTGGCCTACAGCGCGCGCCACCACCTGATGCAGCGAGTGCTCCAAAAAGTTCGGATCGATCCGCTCTTTGTCGGCGCCATCCATGTGCAGGTACCGATCGAAGATGCCTTTGATGCGCTGCACGCTGCGTCGAATACGCTCGATGCGCATCATGACCTCGGGTCTGGATTTTTCTTCGAGTATCTCCAGCGCATCGGTGGCAGCGGCAACGCTGGCGAGCGGCGTCTTGATCTCATGGGTAATCATGGAGATGAAGCTTGCCTGCTCCTTGCGCGTGCGCGTTTCGCGCTCGGCTTTCAATTCGGACAGCCGCGCTCGCTCGATGGTTTGCTCATGCAGCAGCGTTTCGGCACGCGTACGGGCACCGACGACCAGATGCAAGGCAATGACATTGCCGATGGTGCCGATCAGGAAGGCGTGAAGGATGACGAAGTTGCCGGCGAAGAAACCCAATATCTGCGTCGTCGCCATGCCGATGGCAGCCACGCTGGTTATGGTTGCCACGACAAGCATGACGCCGCCGGCAGCCTTGTTTCGAAGCAGTTGGACACTGCGCCACAGCGCAACCGGGGCCATGAAGGTGGCATAGCCGAGCACGACGCGCTGCGCTTGCGTGAAATAGCCCAGGGGAACAGCCGGCAACAAAAGCAAAGGCAGGATCGTCAGGGTTCGATACGCCAACCAGATCAGGCGCTGCTGGCGATCGACCAGCAGGACGCTTTGATAGAGTCGGCCGGCCGCCGCCGTCATCAGAAAACTGCTGAGGTTTTGCAGGTCGTTGACCAGCGCCGGCCGATCTGGATACAGAAACTGCGCGGCAAAGCCCTGAACGAAAATTGAACTGACCAGCACGGCGGCGATGTA
>CAIYZZ010000336.1 GCA_903930805.1 uncultured Rhodocyclaceae bacterium
GCCTACGTCGGCACGCGCACCACAGGTACGCAATCGGGAGACTATCTGATTACGGGGCGGAATTGGAAAGGACAAGTACCGAGCGGCATGAAGCAGATATCCTCGCCGAACAATGCGGTGCTCGTGTTCGGACGCGTGCTTGTGGAGAGCGACAACGACCTATCGACTGCCTATGATCTTTCGAAGCAGATACAACTAACACCGCTAAGCGGCTGGCAACTCAGTCAGCAACCTGCCTAACTTTGCCAGGCACTGTGATCCACGAGTGATTTCCTAACCTTGCCAGTATTCCACTACGACAGGCTTGTCTAATAGTGGTAAATTTAGGGGCATAAACAGTCTCTCGAACCAGCGCCATTAACTGTCCAAATTTCTTAATTGCCAACCATTCCATGGTTGGTTTATGCCCCATCATCCCTATGCAGGTTGCAGCTGAAATCCTGAGGTAGTTCATGGAAACGAAATCCCATCAAAAACGCTCATCAGCGTTGTTCATGTTAATTTTTGTCCTGCTGGTGCTTGGCCTGACAACCACCGGTAGTCTGTATTACCTCAATTATGAACAACAATACCGCAGTGCGATTGAGCGTCAACTAGCTGCCATCGCTGATTTAAAGGTAAATGCCATGGTGAATTGGCGTACGGAACGCGTTGGCGATGCCAACACGCTTTACCACAACGAGGCATTTTCTGCGCTGGTAACGAGTTACATGAATAACTCAACCAATGCACAAATAGACTTGCGGGAATGGCTACAGCGATACCTGGAAAACAGCCAATATGATCAGGTGCGCTTACTAGACCCGCAAGGTGTAACACACTTGGTCATACCCGAGGTTGCAACCGAGGTTTCAGATGCAGTTATTGCGCAACTGCCCGAAGTCTGGAAAACGAGAAAGATCACTCTGGTGGATTTTTACCGGAGCGAAACAGATCAAAAAGTGCACCTGACAATGCTTGTCCCTATTTTTGAGGCTCAAACCGGCCAGTTGCCTGTTGGAATGATTGCATTGCGCATTGACCCCACCATTTACCTCTATCCCTTAATTCAAAGCTGGCCGGCCCCCAGTAATACTGCTGAAACCATCCTTCTTCGGCGCGATGCTAACGATGCCTTGTACCTGAACGATCTTCGGTTCCAACAAAATACCGCGCTTTCGCTGCGCCGCCCTCTAACTAACACAGATTCTCCCGCCGTAAAAGCCGTGCTCGGTCAAACTGGCATGGTGGAAGGTGTAGACTATCGTGGAATAACGGTGGTGGCTGAAGTGCGTAATGTGCCTGATTCACCCTGGTTTTTAGAGGCACGGATGGATTCTGCTGAAGTCTATGCGTTGCTGCGCGAACGCCTTTGGCTGATCGTTTTCGTTTTTGGCTTAATGATTATTGGCGCAGGTGCAGGTCTTTGGCTGCTTTGGCGACAGCAAAGTCTCCGATTCTACAGGGAGCAGGCGCAGTCTGCCGAGAAATTGAGCGATTCAGAACTTCGTTATCGTCGCCTATTCGAGACGGCCAAAGATGGCATTTTGATCCTGGATGCGGAGACCGGCTTGATTTTGGATGCCAACCCGTTCCTGCAAGATATGTTGGGCTTTCCGTTAGAAGATCTCAAAGGCAAGGCGCTCTGGGAATTAGGCAGTTTTAAAGATGTGGCAGCCAATCAGACCAACTTCCTGAAATTACAACAAGAAGGCTATATCCGCTATGATGATTTGCCTCTGGAGACAGCCCAGGGGCAACCATTCTTTGTGGAATTTGTCAGTAATATTTATTCGGTGGGACATCGTAATGTTATTCAATGTAACATTCGCGACATCACCGAACGCAAGCAAGCCCAGGATGCGCTGCGTGAAAGCCAAAATAGGTATCAATTAATCTTTGACAATTCCGGCA
>CAIYZZ010000337.1 GCA_903930805.1 uncultured Rhodocyclaceae bacterium
ATCTTCTAACAAAGCATTAGTCGCCACCGTCGTTCCCATCTTGATGGCGGCAATCTGCTCAACTGGAATTGATGTATCTTGCGAAATCCCTAAAATGTCACGAATCCCTTGAATCGGAGCATCGGTATAGCGATCGGGGTTTTCAGAAAGTAACTTATGCACCACAATCTCACCATCAGGACATTGGGCGACAATATCGGTAAATGTGCCACCGCGATCGATCCAAAATTGCCACTGGTTGTTATTTTGGCTGTTATTTTGGCTGTTATTTTGATGCACTTTTATCGACTTCGCGCTCATGTTCAATTGTGAATTTCATGCATCACCTCGGCGTTTGGACGCATTCTACGCTCGTTCGCTTTCTGCCATCCAACTTGACTTGGTTGACATTTTTAGTTGACGGTTTTAGTTGACAGTTTGAGTTTGGCAACTATTCCTCACGCGTATTCCGCTTCCTGCGTGTCATCCGCCCTTGGTATCAATACGTTAAGCCTATTCATTAGAAATCACAATACCTCCTCACATACCTGTCGGGAGTAAATTGGTTGTCCGGTTCTGTAGCACGTAATGTGTCCGGTTTTTGGGAGCGGTATGGAAAGACCCATAAGCCGGGCGCGTTTGTTACAGGAGACGCGGAAGATGAGGTTCGAAGAGGTCTATGCGGGTTGGCAAGGGAAACGGCTGACGCAGCAAGAAGCGGGCGAGTTATTGGGGGTAAGCGAGCGCACGTTTCGGCGCCAGATTGGGCGCTTTGAAGCCGAAGGGATGGACGGGTTGATTGACTTGCGGATGGAGCAGGTATCGAGCCGGCGTGCCCCGGTGGACGAGGTGCTGGGGGTGGTGGAGCTATATGGATCGGGCTACGCAGGCTGGAACGTGAAGCACTTTCACCGGTGGTATGAGCGCGAGCATGGTGGGCAGCGCAGCTATAGCTGGGTGAAAAACGTTCTGCAGGAGGCCAAGCTGGTGGTGCGCTCCAAGGATCGCGGCAAGCACCGCAAGAAGCGCGAGCGCAAGCCCTTGGCGGGGATGATGGTGCACCAGGACGCAAGCACGCATGAGTGGGTGCCCGAGCAGATGTGGGACCTTGTGGTGACGATGGACGATGCCACGAGCAAACATACGAGCATGTTCTTTTGCGCCGAGGAAGGCACCGACTCCAGCTTCCACGGGTTCGGGCAGACGATTGCGCGCTACGGGTTGTTTTGCAGCGCGTACACGGACCGCGGCAGTCATTACTTTCACACTCCGAAGGCGGGCGGCAAAGTCGACAAGGTCAATTTGACCCAAGTAGGTCGGGCACTCAAGCAGCTGGGTGTTGAGCATATTGCGGCCTATTCGCCCGAGGCTCGAGGCCGCTCAGAGCGCGCCTTCGACACCCATCAAGGGCGCCTGCCCAGGGAATTGGCGAAGGCCGGGATCACCGACATGGACGCTGCCAATCGCTATTTGGATGAGGTGTACATGCCGAATCACAACGCCGAATTTGAACTCCCGGCCTTGGAGACCGGCAGCGCGTTCGTGCCCTACATCGGCACGCAGCTACCCGACATTCTGTGCTCGCAGTTTGAGCGCACCGTGGAGAACGACAACTGCGTGAGATATGAGGGTCGGAAATTGCAGATACCAGCCAGCAGCGCACGCGCGCACTACGTCAAAGCGCAGGTGCGGGTGCATCGCTACGTGGATGGGACGCTGGCGCTATTTCACGGCCCGCGCAAGATCGCTTCCTATGACGCCCAAGGAAACCCATACGTACAGGAGTTGAAACAGGCCGCCTGAGGTGGTCCGCCAGAGCGCCGCGGAGGGTGGGCAACCTGCTACGGGCTACGCCCTTCGCCGGTTGCCCACCCTCCGCAACAAAGCGGACAATTCATTTGCTACGAAACCGGACATTTCTATTTACTCCCGACAGTTTGGAAGTGGGTGGCATCGAAAGGCGTATGGGCGTTCTACGCACCCAGCCAGGCCGACGGCGGAGCCGCGCTTGCCGCGAGCAAAGGCTATGATTTCCTTA
>CAIYZZ010000338.1 GCA_903930805.1 uncultured Rhodocyclaceae bacterium
ATTTTATTTCCAACTAGCTGAATTATTTAAGTTCATTTTTTGCTGCGAGTGTTGCTGTCTGGCTTCAATTGAATTGCCTGGCGCACATACGGGCGGTTACGCATGAGTTCTGCCGACAATGCATCCAGTCCTTTTACGGCATCTTTGCGCGAAGCATAATCCCCATAAACGATGCCATATCTGCTTATATCCCCGAGATTGGAATGGTAAACCCGTAACTGTGCACTCTCCACGTTGGAATTCTGGGCTTGTGTGAGAAATATCTCAACCCGGTCTGGGTGCTCGGTTGAGTAGAGCTGCAAAAACCAGTGGTTCTCGGCGACAGTCTCCAGCCAGGGGCGGCTGTCCGCCAGTAGTTTGTCGAGCAATGGTGTTGATGCTGCCTTGGTGGGCGTGCCGGGTTTTTTTTGCATATTCTCGGTTGCGGTCACCCCCGGTGTGGTGGTGGGAGCACTGATGGCTGGGGCTGCAGGCGGCGGCGCGGCTTCTGCCGATGGTGTGGTGCTGGCCGGCGGGGTTGGCTGGGCAACGGGTTGCATCGTCTGGGCGGCAGCAGCGACGGCCGGGGCGATGTTGGCTGGCGTGGTGGCGGGTACCTCAACAGCGGGCTGGGCCACTAGCCGCCAGACACCCGTCAGCGCCAGCATGGCGAGCGCGCCGGCGGCGGCCCAGAAGAGGCCTAAAGGCAACGAGCGAGCGATTTGGGTTGGTTGGGAGTTGGAAAAATTGGCATCCTTGATGGCCGCCTTGGCCTCCTTTGCGCCAACTTGGTGAGATCCGGCAGCAAAGGAGGCGAGGAGTGCTTTATCGGCAAGAATATTGATGCGTCGGGTCAAACCCTGTGAAGCCTTGGCGATCATTTTCAGTGCTACAGGTGCGAACACGCTGGGGCCGCGATAACTGGCGGCGCGCATGCGGAAGTCGAGATACTGTGCGATGTCCTCGCGCACGAGCGGTTCGAGGTTGAAGTTGTGGGTGATGCGCTCACGCAGTTGGCGCATGTCGGAGCGCGCCAGGGTCTCGTTGATTTCCGGTTGGCCGAACAGCACCAGTTGCAGCAGCTTGTGGCGGTTCGACTCGAGATTCGACAACAGGCGAATTTCTTCCAGTGTCTCCATGGGCATGGCATGGGCTTCGTCGATCAGCACGACCACTTGTTTGCTTTCGGCATAAAGCCCGACTAGGTTTTCCTGCAGGGCGCGCATGACGGTTCCGGCGCGGCTGTGTTCGGGGATTTTGATTCCAAGTTCATCGGCCAGCGCATACAGAATATCCTCACGCGACAGCGACGGATTGGCGAGGTAGATGATGACGACGTTTTCTGGTAGACGCTCCATCAATACCCGGCACAGCATGGTTTTGCCACTGCCGACTTCACCGCTGATCTTGACGATGCCTTCATCGTGGGTAATGGCGTAAAGCAGGGCTTCAAGCGTAGCGCCGCGATTGGCCCCGGAAAAGAAGAAGTCGGTATGGGGGGTGATGCGAAAGGGCGCCTCGGTGAGGCCGTAGTGTTCCAGGTACATGCGGGGTTTACCTCGACGTATCTTCCGGGGCTTGCAGGCGCTCGCGATCGAGCGCTTCCAGGCGGCTGTACAAGGTGGTGCGGTTGATGCCAAGCATGCGGGCAGCCTGACTGATGTTGCCGTTGGCGCGGCGACGGGCGGCCTCTATGTAGGCGTCTTCCCAGCGCATGAGTGTGGCATTGAGATTGAAGCCATCCTCCTGTTTGAGCAGTTGCTGGCTGGCGCTCTCGATCAAGGTTTCACGGTCGTTCAATGCTGGCTCGGCCATCATCATGCCCGGATCAAACTCCTCGATCAGGCGCTCTGTGGCAACCGTTTGCCCGGGATAGCGTGTGGCCAGACGGATAGCGATATTGCGCAACTCGCGCACGTTGCCGGGAAACTCGTAGGCCAGCCAAAGTTTTTCGGCTGCCGGGGCAAGCGTGAATGGCGCCTGGTGGAATTGCGCGGCAATTTGCGCCCGGAAATGATCGAGAAGCTGCAGGCGATCAGTGCCGAGCTCGCGCAATGGCGGCACCGTGACAGTGAATACCGAAATCCGGTGGTAGAGGTCGGGCCGGAAACGACTCGCGCGTACTTCCTGCTTGAGATCGCGGTTGGTGGCGGCGATGATCCGTGCTCGCGACTGGCGTACCTGGGTTTCTCCGACCCGCTGATACTGGCCGTTTTCGAGTACGCGCAACAACTTTGACTGCAACTCAAGGGGAAGTTCGCCAATTTCGTCGAGCAAGAGGGTACCCTCGCCGGTCTCTTCGAAATAGCCTAGCCGTGTGCCGGTAGCACCGGTGAAGGCGCCTTTGGCATGGCCGAACAAGGCAGACTCGACCAGCGTCGGTGCAATGGCGGCGCAATTGAGTGTCAGGTAGGGTTGGCGTTTGCGTTGCGACAGGCCGTGCAGGGAGGCTGCAGCCAATTCTTTCCCGCTGCCCGACTCACCCTCGACCAGCACCGGAAACGGGGAGTCGGCGTATTGGCGCAGCTGCACCCGAAGTTTTTGCATGGCCGGGCTGTCGCCGAGCAGCGGTAGTTCGGTGTCGGTGCTTTGTCGGGGGGGGATATCAAGTAGGCGGAGAAGCAGCGCGCGCAGTTGATCTGGCGCAGCGGGTTTGGCGACAAATTCAACGGCGCCGAGCGTCCGGGCGTGCCGGGCGTTGTCGAGGTCGTTTTGGCCGGATAGCACGACGATACGCGTGTGCGGCGCCCGGGCAAGGAATTCGCTGATAAGTGCGAATCCCTCAAGGGGACGATGCGGGGTAGGGGGCAAACCGAGATCTACCAAGGCAAGATCTGGAGGAGATCTTTGATTCTGCAACCAGTTAAGCGCTTCCGGCCGACTGCCCGCAGTGAATATCTGAAAATCCCCCCTCAGGTAGTAGCTCAGCGTGTCAGCGATCAACGGATCGTCATCGACGATCAGCAGGGAGGGTTTGCCAGTGGTATTGTCGTCGGTCGCAAGCATACCCGCCGATCTTACATTACAATGCACGGCACGGATTTTTGCCGCCCATACTCATACCCTGATACCTGTGTCCGACGATCCACTGGTCCAAATTCGCGACCTCAACTTTTCCTACGATAGCCGTGCGATCTTGTCCGGAATCAACATTACGATTCCGCGCGGCAAGGTCGTGGCCATCATGGGACAGAGTGGTTGTGGCAAGACCACTACGCTACGGTTAATTGGCGGTCAACTGCGCCCGACTTCCGGCGAGGTTCGCGTTGCTGGTCAAGTGGTGCATGAACTCAACGACGACAAGCTATACCAGATGCGCAGGCGCATGGGTATGCTGTTCCAGTTCGGTGCCCTGTTTACTGATATGTCGGTGTATGACAACGTAGCGTTCCAGATGCGAGAGCATACCGACCTCCCGGAAAGTCTGATCCACGACTTGGTCCTGATGAAGCTCCATGCGGTCGGCTTGCGCGGCGCCCACAATCTCATGCCCTCTGAGCTTTCCGGTGGCATGGCACGGCGCGTGGCTCTGGCACGGGCGATCGCGCTCGACCCGATGCTGATCATGTACGACGAGCCGTTTGCCGGCCTCGATCCCATCTCCTTGTCCATCGTTGGCGAATTGATTCGCACCCTTAACGATGCGCTGGGAGCCAGTTCCATCGTCGTCACACACGATGTGCAGGAGTCGCTGAAGATTGTCGACTACGTTTATTTCGTTTCCGAAGGGCGGATTGTCGCTGAGGGTACCGCAGAAGACATCAAACATTCAGAGGCACCCTACGTCCATCAGTTTGTCTGGGGCGAGGCCGATGGCCCCGTGCCGTTCCAGTACCCGGCCCGCCCTTATGGTGAAGAACTGATGACTCAACCCTCCAAGCGCACGGGGTGGTGGTCTTGACTGCCGCAAACACGCTGCGCCAACTCGGGCGACGGGTGACGGATCGCCTGTGGCGACTCGGGTTTGCCAGTCGTTTCCTGCTGATGACGGTGCTGTATTCCGGCACGGCCCTGAAACGCTTTCAACTCACCATCCGGGAAGTTTATTTTACCGGTGTCCTTTCGCTGATTATTATTCTGGTGTCAGGCCTGTTCGTCGGTATGGTACTGGGCCTGCAAGGCTATGACACCCTGCAGCGTTATGGCTCGTCGGAAGCCTTGGGCGTCCTAGTAGCGCTGTCTTTGGTGCGTGAATTGGGGCCAGTGGTCGCGGCATTGCTGTTTGCCAGTCGCGCCGGATCGGCAATAACTGCTGAAATTGGCCTGATGAAGGCGACCGAGCAGTTGTCAGCGATGGAGATGATGGCCGTCAACCCGATTGCACGCGTAGTGGCGCCCCGTTTTTGGGCCGGAGTGATTTCCATGCCATTGCTAGCTGCCTTGTTTTCGGCCATGGGGGTGCTGGGTGGCTACCTGGTGGGTGTGCAGTTGATCGGTGTGGATGAAGGGTCGTTCTGGTCTCAGATGCAAGCAGCGGTGGATTTCCGCCAGGACATCATGAACGGATTCATCAAAAGTTGTGTTTTTGGCGCCATCGTGTCTTGGATTGCCGTATTTGAAGGGTATGACTGCGAACCGACCGCCGAAGGTGTATCGGGCGCCACAACCCGTACCGTTGTAACTTCCTCGTTGGCAATCTTGGCTGCCGACTTTGTTTTGACCGCGTTCATGTTCAGGGGACTCTGATGAATCGTGCAGCAATCGATCTCTGGGTAGGCTTTTTTGTTGCGTTGGGTTTGGTCGCATTGTTGTTTTTAGCACTCAAAGTTGGCAATTTGAGTTCGTCGGATGTTGGAGATACGTATGCTATTCAGGCACGATTTGATAACATCGGCGGCTTGAAGGTGCGTGCGCCGGTGAAAAGTGCCGGGGTTGTCGTGGGACGGGTAGGTGAAATTCGCTTTGACGCGGAGAACTATATGGCGCTGGTGTCGATGCAGATCGACAAGCGCTATCAGTTCCCGCGTGATACCTTTGCCACCATCAACACTTCGGGTTTGCTGGGCGAACAATATGTCGGATTTGAGGTGGGCGAAGACACTGGGATGCTGAAGGCCGGGGATGTATTGAAAAAGACCCAGTCGGCCATGGTGCTTGAAAAGCTGATCAGCCAGTTCATGTTCAACAAGGCAAGCGAAGGCGAAGCCAAGAAATAACCGAAAAAGGTGCACGAAATGAAACAGGAAAAAATTGCTACTCGTCTCAGATCGGCACTGCTCGTTATGGCACTGTCCGGGGTTCTCGGCGGGTGTGCCACTTCGGGTAACCCCAAGGATCCCATTGAGGGATTCAACCGTGCCATGTATGGGTTCAACGATGCAGTTGATACCGCACTGATCCGACCCGTGGCCCAAGGTTACGACGCCGTGCTGCCGTCCCCCGTGCGTACCGGCGTGACGAATTTCTTTGGCAACATTGCCGATTTACTCATTGGCGTGAATAACCTCCTGCAGGGCAAGCCCGATCAGGCGGTCAGCGACCTTGGTCGTGTTCTGGTCAATAGCACCATCGGAATTCTGGGTGTTATTGATTGGGCTACCGACATGGGCATGGAAAAGCACGAGGAAGACTTTGGCCAGACTTTTGGTCGCTGGGGTGTTGGCGACGGTGCCTATGTCGTGCTGCCAATCTTTGGCCCGCGCACGGTGCGCGATACCGCAGGCCTGATCGTTGATGTGGCAGTTGATCCGATTACCCGTATTAATCACATCCCGACACGCAATGTCTTGCTTGCCTTGCGCGCCATCGATATACGCGCCGACTTGTTGCCGGCTGACAATGTGATTGAGGAAGCCGCGCTCGATAAATATTCCTATATCCGCGACGGTTATCTGCAGGCTCGTCGCAGCCAGATTCATGACGGCAACCCCCCGCGCGAGAAATTGGACTGATACTCCCTGCACTTTTACTGAGGAAAGAGACAAGATGAAGCGCCTGATTGGTCTAATTGGTTTGTTTGCCGCCCTTCTGTTTGCCGTAAGCGCTGGCGCTGCCGATATCCCCCCCCCCGATGTGCTGGTCAAGAATGTAACCAACGAAGTCCTGGATATTGTGCGCAAAGACAAGGAGATTCAGTCTGGAAACACGAAAAAGACCCTGGATTTGGTAGAAACCAAAGTTCTGCCGCACTTCAACTTTCCGCGTATGACCCAGTTGGCCTTGGGGCGCGACGGGCGGCAGGCGAGTCCTGAGCAGATGAAGGTGTTGGTCGAAGAGTTTCGTGACTTGTTGGTACGCACCTACTCGAAGGCACTTACCGAATTCCGTGATCAGCAAATTGCCTTCAAGCCCTTCAAGATGGAGGCCGCCGATACTGATGTGAAGGTGCGGACCGAAATCAAGCAAACCGGTGGCAAGGGGATACCCCTCGACTATTACCTCGAAAAGACCGCTGCCGGCTGGAAGGTTTACGATCTGGAAGTCGCAGGTGCGAGCCTGGTGACCAACTACCGGAGTACCTTTGCGCAGGAAATTCGGGCCAATGGTGTCGATGGCCTCATTCGTAGCCTGCAGGCAAAGAACAAGCACCCCGAAATCCCTGTCAAGGCGAAATGACTGCCAGCGTTCAGCGCATTGATGCGCGCCTGGCGGTTGCAGGCGGGATGACGCTGGATTCTGCTGCAGGTTTGTTCTCGAGCGGAGTACAGGCGCTTTCCCGGGATGATCTTCCCTTCGATCTGACGGGAGTAACCGACGTCGATTCTTCAGGGCTTGCCGTCCTGTTTGGTTGGCAGCGTGCTGCCGTGGCACAGGGTACGACCTTGCGCATCGCGAATCCACCGCACAATCTTGTCAGCCTCGCGGAAGTTTATGGCGTAACCGAACTATTGCCGCTGTCCTGAACGGACACCCGTAGCGTTCGCCATGCTTCCTGTCTTTACAGTGAAGTGACAATAAATCAAGGAGTTGATAAATGCTTGCACCCCAGCAAGTTGAAGAGTGGATCCGTGCCGGCCTTGAATGCAGCTATCTCTCTGTAGAGGGCGACGGTAGGCATTTCGAGGCGGTAATCGTTAGCCCGGCATTTGCCGGTTTGGGGCGCGTCCAGCGTCAACAGCGTGTCAATGCCGTCTTGAAGGGGCATTTCGAATCTGAAGTACTGCATGCATTAACAATGCAATGTCTGACCCCCGAGGAAGCGACAGAACGAGGCATGCGTGGATAAGTTGCTGATTGCAGGCGGTACGCCGCTGGTCGGAGAAACCGCGATTTCCGGCGCGAAGAATGCCGCTCTTCCCTTGCTGTGCGCGGCCCTCCTGACGCGTGAACCGCTGACATTGACCAATGTGCCGGCGCTCAACGACATCGCCACCATGCTCAAATTGCTGGCGCAGATGGGCGTAAAAGTGACGCAGGAAAAAGTCGGCGCTGGCGGGACGGCGCTGGCGGCCATCACACTTGATGCCTCATTGCTCGATCATCCAGTGGCACCTTATGAGCTGGTAAAAACAATGCGGGCGTCGGTTCTGGTGCTCGGGCCGCTGACGGCGCGCTGCGGCGAAGCACGCGTGTCACTGCCGGGCGGTTGCGCGATCGGTGCGCGGCCCGTCGACCAGCATATCCATGGCCTGCAAGCGATGGGCGCGGAGATTAGCGTCGAGCAGGGCTATGTGCATGCCCGTACCACGGCGGCAGGTGGTCGGCTCAAGGGGGCTCGACTTTTTACCGACATGGTGACAGTCACCGGCACTGAAAACCTGATGATGGCGGCCTGCCTTGCTGTCGGTGAAACCGTGATCGAAAACGCTGCGCGTGAGCCGGAGGTCGTCGATCTGGCCAACTGCCTGGTGGCTATGGGCGCGCGCATCTCTGGCGCCGGCACGGATGTTATCCGCATTCAAGGGGTGGAGCACCTGCACGGCGCCACCCACCGCATCATGCCCGACCGCATCGAAACCGGAACCTACTTGTGTGCCGCTGCGGCCACGGGCGGGTCGATACGGCTGACGCAAACCTCGGGCAGTTATCTGGACATCGTCATCGACAAGTTGATGGACGCGGGCTGCGAGGTGACGCTCGAGCGCGAAGCGATCCGCCTCAAGGCACCTGCGCGCCTGAATGCAATCAGTATTCGCACCGCCCCTTATCCCGCCTTCCCGACCGACATGCAGGCGCAATTC
>CAIYZZ010000339.1 GCA_903930805.1 uncultured Rhodocyclaceae bacterium
CAGTCATCCCCTTGCCTTGATACCAGAATGCACGGTGGGTTTTCCCGTCATTGATGAACTCAGCGGCCAGTACGCGCTGAGCACGAACTGGCCTGCCCAGGTGACTGACGGTTTCGTAAATTACAGAGAACCTGTCACCCTTCCGCAGGTCGCGATGGAAGTCGATATCCCCCCCGAAAATATCGATTAACTGGACGGCAATGCTGTCGGGTATTCCTGCATCATCCGCGGCACCGAACAAGGAGTGACGAATCACCGCAGTTTGCTGCGATACCGTTGTTTCGAGGGTGGGTTCCTGAATGCGTGCAGAGAAACCATGGGAAGTCCGCTCTACCAGCAGTACCCTATCCAGTCCCCCGTTTAAGGGGAAGGCCAAGGACCGTAAACGACCGTCAGCCGTAGTTTGAGCCGTCAGAGTCTTTCCGGGAGTCAATTGGTGAAAGATCGATTTTGCTACTTGGTCACCACGCAAAAAGTCCAGAGCATCATCATCTCGAATGCCCATGCTGGAGAGTAGTCTGGCAACGGTATCGCTTCGATGAATGCGAGTTTCGCGCGAATGGGCATCGGTACTTGGTTCGATCGGCAACAATGACGGATTGCCAAGCTGTTCTATAACATCGCTCAATGGCTCTGTATTTACGACGGTGCTTGGTGCGATTCCGAACGCCTTTACTGCGCCAAGCGTCATTATGAGCACCAACACACCGGCCAGCACGGTCATGCGCCCAGAGGAGTGAAGCGTTACATGGTTTAGAATCGCAAGCTTTGGGGGCATGGACAAAACGAGGTTGGTTATTTACTGAACGCGAGAGTCTAGCAAAGTAATTAATCCCTTGGTTATTCTGGGAAACAGGTATGACTGAAGTGGAATCTCAACTGGCACTGATCAAACGGGGTGCCGATGAACTGCTAGTAGAGGCAGAGTTTGTCAAAAAACTGCAATCAGGCAAACCGCTTAGGGTAAAAGCCGGCTTCGACCCAACTGCACCAGATTTGCATCTTGGGCACACGGTGCTGATCAACAAATTACGGCACTTCCAGGAAATCGGGCATCACGTCATGTTCCTGATAGGTGACTTTACAGGGATGATCGGCGATCCAACCGGCAAAAACACCACGCGCCCTCCCCTGTCTCGTGAGCAGGTTTTGCAGAATGCGCAAACGTATCGCGAACAGGTCTTTAAGATTCTCGACCCCGACAAGACCGAAGTATGCTTCAACTCAACATGGTTTGATTGCCTCGGGGCTGCCGGGATGATAAAACTGGCAGCCCACCACACTGTGGCCCGGATGCTTGAGCGAGATGATTTTTCAAAACGCTATTCTGGCAATCAGCCTATCGCCATCCATGAGTTTCTCTATCCCCTCTGCCAAGGGTATGACTCTGTGGCGATGAGAGCCGATATCGAGTTGGGGGGGGGCGACCAGAAGTTCAATTTGCTGGTCGGGCGTGAATTACAAAAACACTATGGGCAATCCCCGCAATGCATACTGACGATGCCCTTGCTGGAGGGGTTGGATGGAACCAGCAAGATGTCAAAATCCCTTGGCAACTATGTTGGTATTGCAGAGCCTCCCCGGGAGATTTTTGGCAAGCTGATGTCAATATCTGATGAGTTGATGTGGCGATATTTCGATTTACTTTCTTTCCGTTCAACCCAAGAGATCGCAGGATTTAAGTGCGAGGTAGATGAGGGAAGAAACCCCCGAGACGTCAAGGTGCTGCTTGCCCAGGAGTTGGTCGCACGATTCCATGCTAAGCGAGATGCTGATGATGCTTTAGCGGATTTTCAGGCGCGCTTTCAGCGCGGCGCTCTGCCAGATGCCATGCCTGAATTTTCGATCACCTCGGCGCCGGTTGCCCAAGTGTTAAAACAGGCTGGATTAGTTTCAAGCACCTCGGAGGCATTGCGCTTGATAGAAGGGGGCGGGGTCCGGCTTAATGGCGAAAAAGTAAGCGACAAGGCCATGGCCCTAGAGGCAGGCGCAACCGTGGTTCTGCAAGTCGGGAAAAGAAAGTTTGCTCGCGTGTCGCTGATCTAGTCCGACAGCCACTCTGTCATGCTCAAAAATTCTTTTCTAGAAGTGATTGACGGTTGAATTTCAATCCGTATAATGCGCCCCTCTTTGCTGCTTGGTGCAGCGTGATCTTTAAAAAATTAACAGCCGATAGGTGTAGGTGCTTGC
>CAIYZZ010000340.1 GCA_903930805.1 uncultured Rhodocyclaceae bacterium
ATGACGCCCCGGCGCTCAAATCTGCCGACATCGGCATCGCCATGGGCATGGGCGGCACCGAAGTCGCCAAGGAAGCGGCGGCAATGGTACTCACCGACGACAACTTCGCCACCATCGAAGCAGCCATCGAAGAAGGGCGCGGTATCTTCGACAATATCGTCAAGTTCATTACCTGGACACTGCCGACTAACATCGGCGAAGGCCTAGTCATCCTCGCCGCCATCGTCGCCGGCGTTACCCTGCCGATCACGCCGCTGCAGATTCTCTGGATCAACATGACCACCGCCGTACTGCTCGGCCTGCCGCTCGCCTTCGAACCGGTCGAAGGCAACGTGATGCGACGCCCACCCCGGCCACCGGCTGCTCCTATCCTCGACCGCGTACTGGTCGGGCGCATCGTACTGGTCGGCATCCTCATGCTGGCCGGCTCGTTCGGTCTCTTCCTGCTCGCGCTCGAACGCGGCCAATCACTTACCGAGGCGCGCAGCATCGCCGTCAATGTGTTCGTGATGATCGAGATTGTCTATCTCTTCAACTGCCGCTCACTGACGCGGCCGGTGTGGCGGGTGGCACCCTTCTCGAACCTCTGGGTCTGGGCCGGCGCGGGAGCAATGCTGCTGCTGCAGATGATGTTCACCTACCTGCCCATGTTTCAGAAACTGTTCGGCACAGCCGCCATCAACCCTGTCGCCTGGGGCGAAATCGCGCTGGTTGCAATGGCAGCGATGGGCGTGATGGAGATGGAAAAAGCCCTGCGGCAGCGCTGATCAAGTCGGGAGACGGTGGCTATATTCACTCTTGACGACCACGTCGTCGCAGAAGCGAAACTCCATGCAGCGGTTCCACAGCGCGCTGGCACGTCCCTTGGCCAAGCGGCCGGCCAGTTCGAGAATTTCCATCAGTTCGGCATGACCATTTGCGCGTACGTCGGGACACGCGGAGCGCTCGAAAAACACGTCGTGGTACAGGCACTTCTGCCAGAACAGCGCTTCCAGACCCTCGCTTTCGTCCAGCGGCAAGACAACAAGGTCTTCCGCCTCGGGGTGGGCGTGCTGCCAGTGATCGATGGTTTCGCTGTTGGTATCGATAACCCAGGAGTATTTTTCGGGCGATCCGGGGCTGATAAACTTGATACGGGCGTACATTTTGTCTCTCCAAGGTGGGGTACTGGCTCCAATAACGCAGCCCCCTCGCCCCGGGATGACAAACTTTTTACGTCTTTTCGACGATCACCCGACGATCACCAAGTGCACCCGGTACGGCCCATGCGCCCCGAGTACGATCGTTTGCTCGATGTCGCCGGTGCGTGACGGGCCAGAGATGAAGTTCACCGCACGCGGCAGGGTGCCCAGTTCGGCACGCGCCAGCGCCCAGGCGTCCTCCATGCCCGGCACGATGCGACTGGCCGGCACGATGGCGATGTGGGTTTCGGGAAGCAGACTCACCGTGGCAGGGTGATCGGGAGCCGAGCAAAGCATCAGCGTGCCGGTTTCGGCAATGGCGCAATAACAGCCGGTGATGCCGACGAGATCACTGTCTTCTGCACCGCGCGATGCGACTTCAATGCCGGCGGCGGACCAGTCCAGATCGGCCAGGCTCGGCCAGATCGCCGCGCGCACCCCCAACTTCAACTCGGCCAGATAGTGGGCGACAGCGGCGGGCGCTTCAGCCAATGTCGCCACGGTAGCGACGGTGCTCGATTGCGCCAGCGACTTCTCGATGAACCGTCCCGCCAGCGCCGACTTTTCTGTCGGCACCGCCGGGCGTGGGCCCGGGGTTTTGGCGGCCAGCACGGCATCGATGGCATTACGGCCAGCAGCGGCATTGGTTTCGTTACGATGCAGGCGCACACGCACGCGGCCAAGGATGTCGTCTCTGCTGCTCATCGCCCGCCCCTCTTCTGCGCACTCATCGCCGCGTAAAGTTCGCGGAAGGTTTTTCCCTCCGGGGCGGGGAAGTTGCGCCCGGCCGTCCATTCGGGTGCGGCACCCAACACGGGGATACTTTGCTTGCCACCTGCCAGCCACTTGAGGTAACGCACGGCGAACCAGGTTCCCAGGGCGTAGAGCGTCGGGCAACCCGCCACCCAGGCCCAGGCTTTCAGCGCGATACGCTCGATTAGCGGTCGCAAATTTTTCTCGACCTGTTTTTCACGCAGCTTGCGCAGCAGTTCGGGCAGTGGAATCTTGACCGGGCAAACCACGCCGCACTGGTTGCACAGCGTGGCGGCATGCGGCAGGTCGATGGCGTTTTTCAGCCCGGTATACAGCGGTGTCAGCACCGCGCCCATCGGGCCGGGATAGACCCAGCCGTAGGCATGGCCGCCGATGGTTTGATAAACGGGGCAGTGGTTCATGCAGGCACCGCAACGAATGCAGCGCAGCATTTCCTGAAATTCGGATCCGACGACATCAGCCCGGCCGTTATCAACAAGGATGAAATACAGATGCTCGGGGCCGTCGCGCTCCTCGGGTTGTTTGACCCCGGTGAGGACGGAAACGTAGTTGGAGATCGACTGGCCGGTGGCCGAGCGTGGCAGCAAACGCATCAGCAACGCAAGGTCTTCGAGCGTCGGAATCACCTTTTCGATGCCGGTGATCACCACATGCACGCGCGGCAGAGTCGTCACCATGCGGCCATTGCCCTCGTTGGTAACGAGCGCAACCGAGCCGGTTTCGGCGACAAGGAAATTGCCACCTGAGATACCCATGTCAGCCGTCAGGAAATGCTCGCGCAACACCTCGCGCGCTTCGCGGGTGAGCGCCGGAATCTCGGTCTTGCGCGGCGTCTTGTGGATGGCGTGAAAGAGGTCGGCGACCTCGTCGAGGCTCTTGTGGATCACCGGCGCGATGATGTGGCTGGGCGGCTCGTTGTTGTTGATCTGCAGGATGTACTCTCCGAGATCGGTCTCGACCGGCTGAATGCCTGCGGCAGCCAAGGCGAGATTCAAACCCGCCTCCTCGGAGAGCATCGACTTCGACTTGGCGGCTTTCTTGATGTCGTGACGGCGGCCGATGTCGACGACATGGCGGCAAATCTCGGCACCATCTTTTGCCCACAGCACCGTTGCGCCACGTGCTTCCGCTTGGGCCTCAAATTTTTCGAGCCAGAGATCGAGGTCGTCCAACACAAGGTCACGGATGTTTTTCGCCGCTTCGCGCGTCATCTCGAAGTCACCCGCGTCACCCAGCTCTTTGATGGAAATGGCACGCTTGTCGACGAACTTGCCTTTGGCCATCTTCATGTTGGCCTGCAAGACGGGATTAGCCAACGCGGCAGAGGCATTAGCCTTGAAGCGGCGAGAGCGGAAGTCCATGCTCACTCCTTTGCCGTCAGCACTTCGGCGATGTGCATCACCTTGGTGGTCTCGTCACCCATGCGGCGCAACTTGCCTTCGATGTTGAGCAGGCAGCCCAAGTCGCCGCCGACAATGGCATCCGCTTGGGTAGCGCAGGCATTCGTGCATTTCCGTTCGGCAATCGCTGCCGAAATTTCACCGAACTTGACCGAGAAAGTGCCGCCAAAACCGCAGCATTCCTCAGCACCGGTCATCTCCCGCAACTCAACGCCCGGCAGTTTTCCCAGCAACGCGCGCGGCTGCACCTTGATGCCCATGCTACGCAGGCCGGTGCAGGAGTCGTGGTAAGTGATGCTGCCGGCAAACTTTCCCGGCAGCGATTCGATCTGGACGACATTCGTCAGAAAATCCGTGAGTTCATACACGCGACTGGCGAGCGCCACGGCACGCCCGTGCCACTCCGGGTCGTCAGCGAGTATTACCGGATATTCATTGCGGATGTGGTCGGCGCAGGAACCGGAAGGGGCAACAACATATCCACAGCTTTCAAATTCGACGATGAGCTTTTTGGCCAGCGTGGCAGCAGCGGCGCGATCACCGCTATTCCAGGCAGGCTGGCCGCAGCAGGTCTGTGTCGTTGGTACCTCGACCTCGCAACCGGCAGCTTCCAGCAATTCGATGGCGGCAAAGCCAATGCGCGGACGCATCAAATCGACCAGACAAGTAACGAAGAGTGCGACGCGCATTCGACCCCCCTATCGGTATTCGTATCAGCCGAACCGCAAAAGAATCAGCTCTTGAGGGGACCAGGATTACTGGCGATACGCTCGATCCAGCGCTTGATGCGTTGGGCGTCGGCGATGCGTGTTACCTTGCCCCAAGAGTCAAGCAGGACGATGATGGTCGGTTTGTTGTTGAACCAAGCCTGCATGACCAGACACTTGCCGGCCTCACTGATGTAGCCGGTTTTCGACAATCCGATGATCCAGTTGTCACTCTTCACGAGCGCATTGGTATTGCGGAAGGTTTGCGTCCGGCCCTTGATCGCCACCTGATGTTCCTCGGAGGTTGAAAATTCTCGGATCAAGGGATATTGATGTGCGGCACCAACCATCTTGACCAGGTCGCGCGCACTAGAAACATTGGCCGGGGTAAGCCCGGTCGGGTCGGAAAAACTTGTCTCGGTCAGTCCGAGCTCACGCGCCTTCACGTTCATTGCAGCGACAAATGCCTGGCGTCCGCCGGGATAGTGGCGAGACAGCGCCGATGAAGCACGATTTTCGGAAGACATCAGGGCGAGCCGCAACATCTCCTCGCGGGTCAATTGGGTGCCGACCGATAGCCGGGAATGCGTGCCCTTCAGGGTATCAACATCAGCATCCGAGATAGTCAGGGTTTCAGCCAGGCTCGGCTGAGCATCAAGCGCCACCATGGCCGTCATCAATTTGGTGATCGAAGCGATCGGGACGACTACGTTGGCGTTCTTCTCATAGAGCACGTCACCCGTGGTCTGGTCAATCACGGCCACAGCCGAGGAAGACAATTTCGGCGTCACACCGTCATCTTGATCCACACTTGCCTGCGCGCTCGCCATTGCATTCGCCCGGCTGGCATGCCTGGCAGACTTGGTGCTGGGGGAGTACGTCACCTTGACGGTCTGAGCAGTTTTCTTGTCCGCCACCTCTTTTTTCACAGGAGTGGCGGCGGAGGTAGTATCTGCCATAGAGACGGCGAGACCCGTAACAACAAGCAACGCCAGAAAATTCTTGGGTGTCGATTTCATGGGCACGCGTCAAAGGTTGGCAAGGGCGACAAAACTCTCAGTGCCCAGTGTAACAGCAGGGCTAATACATATGGCTATAACGGACTTAATCCATAAAGATTAAGTCATTGGCGGTGAATTCTATACTAGTTTATGAGGTAATTACGCTTTCGTTCAGCGCCCAGACCCGTGCGCCACCTCGACCGACAGCAGCGCGGTCATATTAACAATGCGGCGCACGGTCGCCGTCGGGGTCAGAATGTGTGCAGGGCGTGCCGCACCCAGTAACAAAGGGCCGACCGTGAGGCCGTCCCCGGCCGATGTTTTCAGCAGGTTGAAGGAAATGTTGGCGGCATCCAGCGTCGGCATGATGAGCAAATTCGCTTGGCCGGTAAGATTGGCGGTGGGGAAAACCTGATGGCGAATCTCCGGGTCGAGTGCTGCATCGCCATGCATTTCTCCATCGACCTCGAGGTCGGGGGCTTGTTCTCGCAGCAGCGCCAGTGCTGCGCGCATTTTCTGCGCCGTCGGCGTTTCCTCGGTGCCGAAGCTCGAATGGGACAACAAGGCCACCTTGGGTGTCATACCGAAACGGCGCACCTCTTCTGCGGCCAGTTGAGTCATTTCGGCAAGCTGGGCTGCGGTTGGATCGTAGTTGACATAAGTGTCGCCGATGAATAGGGTGCGATTGGGCAGGATCAGCATGTTTATCGCGTAAAAGTTCTCAATACCTGGCTTGCGACCGATCACGTCAGCGATGAAGTTCAGGTGCAGCGAATGCTTGCCGAAGGTACCGCAGAGCATGGCGTCGGCGTAATTGTGCCGCACCAGCATAGCGCCGATCAGCGTGGTGCGGCGGCGCATTTCCCGTTTCGCATACTCGATGCTGATGCCCTTGCGACAGGTCAACTCGTAATAGTCCTGCCAGAGTTCCTTGTAACGGGGATCGGAATCCGGGCTGACCAGTTCGAAGTGCTCCCCGGCGCGCACACGCAACCCGTGACGGGCAATGTTTTTTTCAACCACCTCAGGACGACCGATCAGGATCGGTTTGGCCAGCCCTTCATCGCAGACGGTCTGCACCGCACGCAAAATGCGCTCGTCTTCGCCTTCACAGAAAACGATACGCGCCGGCTTCTGCTTGGCGGCGGCAAAGACCGGCTTCATGACGAAACCCGAGTGATAGACAAATTCGTTTAGCTGCTGGCGATAGGCGTCCATGTCCGTGATCGGACGCGTGGCGATGCCGCTGTCCATCGCGGCCTGGGCGACTGCCGGCGCCACCATGAGGATCAGGCGCGGGTCGAAGGGCTTGGGGATCAGATATTCGCGGCCAAAGCTCAGGTTGGCATCACCGTAGGCGGCGGCGACGACTTCGGACTGCTCGGCGTGGGCCAGTGCGGCGATGGCCCTTACTGCCGCAATCTTCATCGCCTCGTTGATCGTCGTCGCACCGACGTCGAGCGCACCGCGGAACATGTAGGGGAAGCACAGCACGTTGTTGACCTGGTTCGGATAATCCGAACGACCCGTGCCGATGATGATGTCCGGGCGCACCGCATGGGCATCCTCGGGCAGGATTTCCGGATCGGGGTTGGCCATCGCCAGGATGATCGGGTTCTTGGCCATGCCGACCACCATGTCGGGCTTGAGCACACCACCGGTGGAGAGGCCAAGGAAAATGTCGGCACCCGGCATGACATCACCCAGCGTACGTGCCTCGGTGGCCTGCATGTAACGCGCCTTCGACTCGTCCAGTTTGTCCCGGCCGGAATGGATTACGCCCTTGCTGTCACAGACGAACACCTTGCTGCGGTCAATGCCCAGGCTGACCAGCAAGTCGAGGCAGGCAATGGCCGCCGCGCCGGCGCCGGAACAAACCAGCTTGACCGCACCGATATCCTTTTCGACAACGCGCAGGCCATTCAAAACCGCAGCGGCTGAGATGATGGCCGTGCCATGCTGGTCATCATGGAAGACGGGAATCCGCATACGCTCGCGCAGCTTGCGTTCAACGATAAAGCATTCCGGTGCCTTGATGTCTTCGAGGTTGATCCCGCCAAAGGTGGGTTCGAGAGCGGCGATAATATCGACCAGTTTGTCGGCGTCATGTTCGGCGATTTCAATATCGAAAACATCGATACCGGCGAATTTCTTGAACAACACTCCCTTGCCTTCCATCACCGGCTTGCCGGCGAGTGGGCCGATGTCGCCGAGCCCCAGCACGGCAGTGCCGTTGCTAATCACGGCGACCAGGTTGCCGCGCGAAGTGTAGAGGGCGGCCGTCGCCGGATCGCGTTCGATCTCCTCACAGGCTGCGGCGACCCCCGGCGAATAGGCGAGCGACAGGTCGGACTGGTTGGTCAGCGCTTTGGTCGGCGTCACGGCGATCTTGCCGGGACGCGGATAGCGGTGATATTCGAGTGCGGCTTGGCGTAGGGTGTCGTCCATGTGGAAATCCTCCATCTCTTGTTTTATCGGTCACAGTGGAACATTTTAAGTTGGAATGCTGCAACCAATCACTAAAACAGACACATCGATCAGCTTTTTTGATTGACCATATGGCAGAATCGCGCCCATCTCATTGGTGGTAAGGCATCATTGCCGTCCCGCCAGCGCCGACTTTTACTGGAGAATAATCAATGAACCAACGCACCTTCGATGCTGCCTCTGTATCTGCCCCGGTCTATGTCCGGCAAGAAAAACTGAAGGCCTGGGTAGCCGAAGTCGCAACGCTGACCCAACCAGATCAGATCTGTTGGGCCGACGGTTCACAGGAAGAATATGACCGTCTGTGCGCCGAGATGGTCGTCACCGGCACCTTCGTCAAGCTCAATCAGGACAAGCGGCCGAATTCCTACCTCGCCTGTTCCGACCCCTCCGATGTTGCGCGCGTTGAGGATCGTACCTACATCTGCTCGGCCAAACAGGAAGACGCCGGTCCGACCAACAACTGGGAAGATCCGGCGAAGATGAAGGAGACGCTCAAGGGCTTGTTCAAGGGTTCCATGAAAGGCCGGACGCTCTACGTGATCCCCTTCAGCATGGGCCCGTTGGGTTCGCCCATCGCTCAGATCGGCGTCGAGATTTCCGACAGTCCCTATGTCGTCGTCAACATGCGCACCATGACGCGCATGGGCAAAGCTGTGTTCGATGTGCTGGGCACCGACGGCTTCTTCGTTCCCTGCCTGCATTCGGTCGGTGCACCGTTGGCTGAGGGTGAGCAGGATGTGAAATGGCCGTGCAACCCGACCACCAAATACATCGTGCATTTCCCCGAGACACGTGAAATATGGTCCTACGGCTCGGGCTACGGCGGTAACGCGCTCTTGGGCAAGAAGTGTCTGGCGCTGCGCATCGCCTCGACCATGGCGCGCGATGAAGGCTGGCTCGCCGAGCACATGTTGATCCTCGGCGTCGAGTCACCCGCCGGTGAAAAAACTTATGTCGCCGCAGCCTTCCCCTCGGCCTGCGGCAAGACCAACTTTGCCATGCTGATCCCCCCCGACTCCTTCAACGGTTGGAAGATTTCCACGGTGGGTGACGACATCGCCTGGATCAAACCGGGCAAGGATGGCAAATTCTACGCCATCAACCCGGAGGCCGGTTTTTTCGGCGTTGCACCCGGCACCTCGGAAAAAACCAACTTCAACGCTATGGCCACACTCAAGGCCAACATTATCTACACCAACGTTGCGCTCACCGATGACGGTGATATCTGGTGGGAAGGCATGTCGAAGGAAGCCCCAGCTCACTGCATCGACTGGCAAGGCAAGGACTGGACGCCCACCAATGGCAAGGCCGGCCGCAAGGCGGCGCATGCCAACTCGCGCTTCACCGCACCCGCCAACCAATGTCCGTCGGTCGACCCGAACTGGGAAAGTCCCGAAGGCGTACCCATCTCCGCCTTCATCTTCGGCGGCCGCCGCGCCACCACCGTACCGCTGGTTTAAGATC
>CAIYZZ010000341.1 GCA_903930805.1 uncultured Rhodocyclaceae bacterium
CCTTGACTGCCACCACACCACCCAACGCAACAAGCTTGTGGATAATTTTGGTGATCCTGTCAGCTTTGATCAGCCGCAACTGCTGTGTGGCAAGTGCCACGGCGACAAGATGCGTGACTGGCGCGATGGCATTCACGGCAAGCGGATTGGCGAATGGGCCAGTGCCGGCAAAAAACGCTGGTTCACCTGCACCGAATGCCATAACCCGCACAACGTTCAGGACGGGGCCAGAAACCGGGGTTACATCCAGATTGAGCCAGAATTGCCACCTCAGCTCCCGAAGGGGATGAAGGACGCCAAGCACGAACTCGTGCATGGGGTTCATTGATGCCGGATCGCCCTGAAGACGCTGTCTCGCCCCCCAAATCCGGCCCGGAAAGGGGCGATCCGAGCTGGATCGCTCCGGCCTTGTCGGCATCCGAGAAACAACGGGTAGTGGGAAAGACCAGCGTCTTTTTTGGACCGCCGCTCGCAATTCTTGCTGAGGGGCAGAAGAACACCATGGAGATCAGCGGCAAACTCAATCGCACCGCTGAGCGCTACATGGAAATACTGAAGTATCACGGCCTTGAAATCACCGAACCGGAACGACTGTGCCTTGCGCATATCTGCCACATCGGATTCATGGCACCGCTGGAAATACGGGAACTGCCCGATGAAGTCAGATGGACCGCATTCGCATGCGACGGGCTGGACAAGGATGCTCTAGCCATGAAACTTGAATCCGCCTGCTTTGCCGACTTGGTTGCCGTAGTTGAGGCCCTTGGGTTCTGATCGACTGCAACGGATTCACCATAGCAGGCGCGGGGTTGTTGCAGGAACGACAAAGCGGGATAATCCGGGCCTGCTGATGCACGCGCCCGCGTGCGTGGCCACTCGCAAACATGACCAGCTACCTCTTCATCATCCTCGGCGCCGTTCTCGTCAATAACGTCGTCTTCGTCCGCGTCCTCGGGCTCTGCCCGTTTATGGGAGTGTCAAAAAAGCTGGAAACCGCCATCGGCATGGGTGCGGCTACCACCTTTGTGCTGACACTGGCCAGCGGCACAAGCTACGTGATCGACAGCTGGCTGCTGATTCCGAACGACCTGACCTACCTGCGCACGTTGTCGTTCATCGTCACCATCGCCTCGATCGTCCAACTCACTGAGCTGATCATCCAGAAAACCAGCCCGTTGTTGCATCAGGTACTCGGTATCTACCTGCCGCTCATCACCACCAATTGCGCGGTGCTGGGCGTACCGTTGCTCAACATCGGCATGCGCCACAACTTCGTCGAATCGATGATGTTTGGCCTTGGTTCGGCGATTGGTTTTACCTTGGCGCTGATCTTGTTCGCCGGCATTCGCGAACGCCTCGAAGGCGCCGACGTCCCGGTACATTTTCGCGGCACGGCCATCGCCATGATCACCGCCGGCATCATGAGCCTGGCCTTCATGGGCTTCGCAGGCCTGGACAAGTACAAGTGACGGCATATCCCGCATGATCGCAGCGATTCTCGTCATGGCCGTGGGGGCGGTATTGCTGGGTGCTGCACTCGGTTACGCCTCGATCAAGTTCAAGGTCGAGGGCGATCCGCTGGTCGAGAAGATCGACGCCATCTTGCCGCAGACGCAATGCGGCCAGTGCGGCTACCCCGGCTGCAAGCCTTATGCCGAAGCCATTGCCAAGGGTGATGCCGAGATCAACTGCTGCCCCCCCGGCGGCGAGGAAGGCATCAAGAAACTGGCCGACCTGCTCGGTCGCGATTTCAAGGAACTGTCGGGCGAGCACGGCATCGAGAAACCGAAGAGCGTCGCCCTCATCGACGAGCAGACCTGCATCGGCTGCACGCTGTGCATCCAGGCCTGCCCGGTCGACGCCATCGTCGGCGCCGCCAAGCAGATGCACACCATCGTCGCCGTCCAATGTACCGGCTGTGAGTTGTGTTTGCCGCCGTGTCCGGTGAATTGCATCGCGATGGTGCCGATCGGTGAAAACGTCGAAAACTGGAAGTGGCGCTATCCGGTGTTCTCGCTGCACCCCGCCACCGGAACGCACGCCTGATGTCGCGCCAACTCTTCAACTTCCACGGCGGCGTCAAACCCGCCTACAACAAGGAAGCCTCGAACCACCTGCCGATCGCCGACGCCTTCGCGCTCGCGCCGCCTGCCGAACTGGCGATTCCGCTGCAACAAAGCATCGGTGGCGCGCCGCATCCACTCGTCAAGGTAGGCGATCAGGTGCTGAAAGGGCAGCTCATCGGTGCACCCGACGGCAATGTCTCCTCGTCGGTGCATGCGAGCACCTCGGGTGTCGTCCGCGCCCTTGAAATGCGTCAGGTACCACACACCTCGGGCCTGGATGCCCTCTGCGTCATCATCGAACCCGATGGCGCAGATACCTGGATCGAGCGTCAGCCGGTGCCGTGGCGCGACATGCCGCCCGATGCCGTGCGCGACATCCTGCGTGATGCCGGCGTGGTGGGCCTCGGCGGCGCGGTATTTCCATCCTATCTCAAGATCAATCCGGGCAAGACCGGCCATCTCGACACGCTCGTGATTAACGGTGCCGAATGCGAACCTTTCATCACCTGCGATGACGTACAGATGCGCGAACGCGCCGCCGATGTCCTGCGCGGCGCGGGCATCCTACGCGACCTGACCCAGGCCACGCAGGTGTTGGTCGGCATCGAGGACAACAAGCCCGAAGCCATCGCCGCCATGCGTGCCGCTATCCTCACGACCGGTGAGGCACGTGTCGAGATCGTGCCGATCCCGACGCGCTATCCGGCTGGCGGCGCGAAGCAACTGATCCGCGTGCTGACGGGCATTGAAGTCCCCCACGGCAAGCGCTCCACCGATTACGGCGTGCAGTGCTTCAACACCGGTACCGCCTGCGCCATCCATGAGGCACTGGAACTTGGCCAACCGCTGATCTCGCGCATCGTCACCGTCGCCGGCAATGTCGGCCAGGCACGCAACTACGAGGTGCGCTTCGGCACCCCCATGCGCGATCTGATCACCCTGGCGGGAGGAGCGAAGCCGGACAGCGACCGCATCATCATGGGCGGGCCAATGATGGGCTATCGCATGCCTTCCGACCGCGTGCCGGTCGTCAAGGCGACCAACTGCGTGCTGGTCGGCTCACCCACCCTGTTCCCGCCCCCGCCGCCGGAAATGCCCTGCATCCGCTGCGGCGAATGCGCCAAGGTTTGTCCGGCCGATCTCGCGCCTTTCGAGATGTACTGGTTCTCCAAGGCGAAGATTTTCGGCAAGGCACAGGAATACAACCTGTTCGATTGCATCGAATGCGGTTGCTGTGCCTTCGTCTGCCCATCGCGCATTCCGCTGGTGGATTACTACCGTTTCGCCAAGAGCGAAATCTGGGCGCGCGAGAACGAAAAGGCCGCAGCCGAAGCCGCGCGCGAGCGCTACGAATTCCGCCAACTCCGCGAGGAGCGCGAGAAGGCCGAGAAAGCTGCCAAGCTCGCCGCCAAGGCGGCTGAAACCAAGGCCAAACTGGCACAGGAAGAAGCTGAAAAAGTCGGCGCTGGCGAGACGGCAATTCAGGATGAAAAAGCCGCACTGATCGCTGCTGCGCAGGCAAGAGTCCAAGCGCAAAAAACCGGGGACGGCAGTTGATGACCAACTCACCGCATTTTCTCAAACCCACCAGCGTGCAGAGCGTGATGCTGCGGGTACTGCTCGCGCTGGTACCTGGCATTGCCGCCTATGTCTGGTTTTTCGGCGCGGCTATCCTGGTGCAACTGGCACTGGCCTCAGTCACGGCCCTGCTCGCCGAGGCGCTGATGCTCCAGCTACGCGGCAAGCCCGTGATGCTTTTCGTCACCGATGGCAGCGCACTGGTCGCCGCCTGGCTGGTGGCGCTGACCTTTCCGCCGATTGTTCCCTGGTGGCTCACCATCAGCGGCGTGTTGATCGCCATCGTCGTCGCCAAGCACCTGTATGGCGGCCTCGGGCAGAACCCCTTCAACCCGGCAATGGTGGCGTTTTGCACCATGATCGTCGCCTACCCGCAACTGATGTCGCAGTGGCCGCACGCCGAATTCCACGACTTCAGCATCCAGCTCAATGCCATCTTTGGCAGCCTGTATGGCCTCGACCGCCACCTCGACGCGATCATCATGGCCACGCCGCTCGACGCCCTGCGCACTGTCCTGCGTGATCCCGAGCAAAACGCCACCATCGCCGGCATCCTCGGCTCGCACGCCACCTTCGGCAATATCGGCGGACGCGGCTGGGAATGGGTGGCGGCGGGTTATCTGCTCGGCGGCCTCTGGTTGATTCAGCAGCGCATCATCACCTGGCACATCCCCACGGCATTCATCGTCGCACTGACCCTTGTCGCCACCGCGTTCAACATATTCAGTCCAGACCGCTTCGTCGGCGCCAGCTTCCATCTCTTTACCGGCGGCGCGATGCTGGGTGCCTTTTTCATCGCCACCGACCCGGTCTCCGGGGCCACTACGCCATCGGGAAAACTGATTTTTGCCGCCGGTGCCGCACTACTGACCTGGATCATCCGCACCTTCGGTGCCTACCCGGATGGCATGGCTTTTGCCATTTTGCTGATGAACCTGCTGGTACCGCTGATCGACATGAAAACCCAGCCCAAGGTCTTCGGCCACAAGCGGAAAAACACGCCATGAGTACCCAGGACGCCGACCCCGCAAGCCCGTCGCAGGCTCACGCGACCAGCGCTATGCGCATCTCGACGCAGACCGCTGCCACTCTGCTGGTCTTCAGCATGGTGTTTACCGCACTCATGGCAGGCGTGTATCAAATGACCAAACCCGTGCTGGATGCCACCGCACTGGAAGCCAAGCGCCGCCTGATCACCGAAGTGTTGCCCGCCGCCACCTACGACAACGACCTGCTCGCCGATGCCATCGAGCTACCCGCCACACCCGCCATTGGCCTGGCGGAACCCACCCGTCTCTACCGCGCCCGCCGCGACGGCCAACCGCTCGCACTGGTACTCGAGGCTACTGCCCTCGATGGCTATTCCGGCGAAATCCGCCTCATCCTCGCCGTCCAGGCCGACGGCCGACTGGCGGCAGTGCGCGTCACGCTGCACAAGGAAACCCCGGGCCTGGGCGATTACATCGATCCAAAAAAGGACAAGAACAAGGCACAGCCCTGGATTACCCAGTTCAACGGCCGCAGTTTCAGCGACACGCCTCGCGAGAAATGGCGCGTGAAAAAGGATGGCGGCGTTTTCGACCAACACGTCGGCGCCACCATTTCGGCGCGTGCCGTTACCAACGCCACCGGCCGCGCCCTGGCTTGGGCGCTGGAACGTACTGATGCCCTTTTCGCCCTGCCCGCCGGTAGCCAATGGAAAGAGGAAAAACCATGAGCCAAGTTCGCGCCATCGTCCAGAATGGCCTCTGGAACCAGAATGCGGTTCTCGGCCAGATGCTGGGACTGTGTTCCCTGCTGGCCGTCAGCACTACTGCGGTCAATGCGATCAGCCTCGGCATCGCCACCGTGCTGGTGATGGCCCTGTCCAACCTGATCGTTTCCGCCCTGCGCAGCTTCATTCCTTATGAGGTCCGCATCCCCATCTTCATCCTCATCATCGCCGCCCTGGTCACCGTCGTCGATATGGCCATGAATGCCTGGCTGCACGATCTCTATCTGGTACTGGGCATTTTCATTCCGCTGATCGTCGTCAACTGCATTGTGCTGGCACGCGTCGAAGCCTTCGCCGCCAAGAATCCCGTCGGCCTCTCCGCCTTCGACGGCGTGATGATGGGCATCGGTTTCGTCTGGGTCATCGGCCTGCTTGGCGCCATCCGCGAATTTATCGGCCAGGGCACGCTGTTTTCCGGCATCGAGATGATCTTTCCCCGCGCGAGTGCCTGGCAGATCCTGCCCGAGGACTATCCGGGATTCCTGCTCGCCATCCTGCCGCCCGGCGCCTTCTTTGTCCTTGGCCTGATGGTCGCCGGCCGCAACTGGCTCGACCATCGCGCCAACGAACGCGCCAAGGCACGTCTCAAGGCCCATGCCGCCAGTGCTAACAATCCCGCCAACGCCGCACCCGCATGAAGCCGGCACATGAAAGCCACTGAGCGCATCGAATTTTTCTGCCGCCTGGCGACCGTCGATCCCGCACCTAAAACCGAACTCACCTACGCCACGCCCTTCCAGTTGCTGGTCGCGGTAATTCTCTCGGCGCAGGCCACCGACAAGAGCGTCAACCTCGCGACGCGCGACCTGTTTCGCACCGCACCGACGCCGCAAGCCATCGCCGCACTGGGCGAAGACCAGCTCGCCAACTTCATCAAGACCATCGGCCTCTACAAGACCAAGGCGAAGAATGTCAGCGCCACGGCACGCCAGCTGCTCGAACGGCACGGCGGTGAAGTGCCCCATGACCGCGCCGCGCTCGAAGCCCTGCCGGGTGTCGGCCGCAAGACCGCCAATGTTGTCCTCAACATCGTCTTTGGCGAACCGACCATCGCGGTCGATACGCATATCTTCCGGCTGGCCAACCGCACCGGCCTCGCGCCCGGCAAGGACGTCGTCGCGGTTGAAAACAAGCTGCTGAAAGCCGTGCCTGCCGAATATCGCCTGCACGCCCATCACTGGCTGATCCTGCATGGCCGCTACGTCTGCAAGGCACGCAAGCCGGAATGCTGGCGCTGCATCTTGCGGGATCTGTGCAGCTATAAGGCCAAAAGCGATGTTTAACCCCAGCCGTGATCAGGCCCGTCGTTTTCTGATCGATGCCTGGCAAAAACATCGTGCCAAATTGCCGGCGACACCCCTCGAAATCATCGCCGCCGACCTCATCGCGCTGCACCCCGAATACCACAGCCTACTCGAAGGTACGGATGCGCTGACGCGCGAGTGGACGCCGGAAGATGGCGCCACCAACCCATTCCTGCATCTCTCGCTCCACCTCGCCATCGCAGAACAACTCTCCATCGACCAGCCGCCGGGCATTCGTGCCGCCTACGAAAGTCGGCTCCGGCAGCACGGCGACCGGCATGCGGCACTGCACGACATCCTCGAATGCCTGGGTGAAACGCTCTGGCGCGCGCAGCGTGACCGTGCCCCGCTCGATGCTGCCGCCTATCTCGATTGCGTGCTGCGCCGGACGTAGAATCGCCTGATGTCATACCTCCGCTTTGTCCGCCTGCGCACCCGCTTCACGCTTGCCATCCTCGCGTTGTTTCTGGCAACCGGAGCGATGTCGCTCTGGGTGGTCAACCGTACGACCGGCGACATTGTCGACACCCTGGCCCGGCGCTTCGCCGCCCGCCAGGCGCTGCTCGATCGCGAGCGCATCCTCGCGCCGATCATGACCGAAGTCACCCTTGCCCGGCAAATGGCGGCCTCCCCGCTCCTGCGCAGCTGGGCACGCGACGAGGGCAACCCAGAGCTCAAGCGCCTGGCGCTCGCCGAGCTCGACAGCTACCGCAAGTCATTTCGCGACGGCAGCTGGTTCTACATCATCGACAACTCGAAACACTATTACTTCAACGACCGCCAGGACAATTACCGCGGTCGCGAATTGACGCAGACGCTCGACGCCGCGCGCGCTTCCGACGCCTGGTATTTCGGCGTGGCGAAGATGCCCGGTCACTACCAGCTCAACCCGGATATCGACGTTACGCTGAATGTCACCAAAGTCTGGATCAATGTTCCGGTGCGCGCTGACGACAAGCTGCTCGGTGTCATCGGCAGCGGTATCGACATCAGCGCGTTCGTCAAACTGCTGATCCGCGACGACCAACCCGACGTCTACGCCATGCTGATCAACGCGGCCGGGGCGATCCAGGCCCACCCGAACCGCAACCTGATCGACCTGAACGCCGAGAATCGCGGCGCCGACGCCGGGCGTACCTTGTTTTCGCAGTTGCCCAACGAGGGAGAACGCACCGCGTTGAAAGAGGCCATGGCCAAGCTCGTCGGTCAGAGCGAAAGCTCGGCTACCGAGGCACTCCATCTCACCCTCGATGGCAAGCAGCGCCTGGTGGCGCTGGCCCGGATCGGCGACATCGGCTGGTTCAATCTGACGGTGATGGACACTGACAGCCTGATCGGCAATCGCTTGTCGAAACCTTTCGTCACCATTTTCATCATCGCGGGCCTGACGCTCCTGGCATTGTTGATCTGGCTGCTCAACCGCATGGTCATCACCCGCATCGAGCGGCTGGCCAGAGGCGCCGCAGCCATCGCCGCCGGTGACCATGCGACGCGCGTGCATGACGGCACGCTCGATGAAATCGGCACCCTGACCCGCTCGTTCAATCACATGGCGCAAACGGTTGCCGACAGCACCGCAAACCTGGAATCGCGCGTCGCCGAGCGTACCACCGCGCTTTCGGCCGCCAACACCGAACTCGCGCAGGCGCGCGACACCGCCGAAGCAGCTACGCGGGTCAAA
>CAIYZZ010000342.1 GCA_903930805.1 uncultured Rhodocyclaceae bacterium
AAGGACTTCAATAAATACCCGAAGACGTTCAACTATATGAATCCGTGCAGTTGAGGTATCTCCGGTCAATCTTTTACCCCAGTAGCCAATGGCGGACTTACAGCGAGCCATCAGGCAATACGTATCCTCACTCGAAAAGCATGCAACTCGCGTCCGAGAAAATATCTTTTTCAGAACATTCGAGGAATCGCTGTTCGCAGTCCGAATGGCCAGGGCAAACCGATGTACATCATCTATATCGTCCAGCTCAGAGAGATCGGCAGCTGGTTCAACCAGAAAACTTATGCCACTCCATCGCAACGGCATGCCTACGGTTTGGGATATGCCGTCCAAAAGTAGTAGCGGATGCAACTCGCTGTTGAATGTGATCGTCTTGGAATTATCCTTGTAGCTCCCTGGCTCGAAGAGAGGCTCTATACCCTGCTGTTCTCGTTGTTTCTCAAGGGCCTTGGAAACTCGCTCTTGAATATGTTCGATGTGAGTCCAAGGACTACATTTGGGGTCTTGGTAGCTGGACGGAAATGCTTTGAACTCTTTCCCCGACGCCCATAGATCAATGCCGCGCATTAGCCAGTGTGCCCACGCCAAACGTGAAAGCACATGGATCGAATTTCTGTCTTTGCGATTCTGGTCGAGCAAATCCCGATACGCCTCTGCAACCAAGCCCTTGCCTTCATCAAACCGGCAAAGCTCAACCAGGAGACATGCCTTTTTCAGTTTCCAGACCGGGGCATTCGGTACGATCTTCTCAATGGAGCTTTCAATCGCAGGGTAATCAAACTGGTCCCGCGCTACGATGGCGCGATGGTATGCGAGTTCGTTGATGACCTCCGGCCAATGTTTCGCATTTCTCTCCAGTATGGCAGTCGTGGCTTGCTCAATCGATTGCGCCTCGGATTTGTCCAGCCAGCGTGTGCTTTTCAATAGCAACAGGGCGATTTCCATCTGTTGCCTCTTGGTCAATGTGTTTGGATGGGCAGGGTCACATATCGTCAGAAGCTCTTGCGCCAGCCATGATGGAATGGCCTGGTAAGTCACATCGCAACGCCACGCAATTCCGTACAGCAGTTTGGCGCGGCTGTCTGGCGTCATTGCAGACAGGTTTTGGGGTGTCGGCCACGGATCACTAAGCTGGTGTTGCAAACTGAAGAGTAGCGATGGCGGGCAGGTCAGCCAGCCGGGGTAGGCCGCCCTATCTGATTCAAGCGTCTTGATCTGCTCCTCCAGCAGCTTGGCGGCATAAGCAGAATCCCGATGGGTTCTTGTACTCTCTTCACTGGTTAGCGTGTTGCGATGCAGCTGTGTTGGACTCCATTCCCAAGCCTGCTTGGGTTTGAGCTTTTGCAGAGCCTCGATAAAAACCTTCGTCGCCTCGGCATGTTTGGCATCCGGTTCATCGTAATCGGCTACCAATAGGCTCAAATCAATCGGGGCAACATTGATAGATTCGAGATATTTCCGCTTCGCAGCAGTCAAGTTCAACGCGCCAACAAGATAGATACGTCGGGCATGGGTTGCCAGATGATCCCGCACCCACCCCGCCCATTGCAGAAAGTTCGGATCGTCGCCTGAAAAGCCCAGCAGGCAAAGTTCGTTTTCAATGAACACCTGCCGTGCGAAATTAACAAAGGCCGCATGGCGCTGCGGGTATTTTCGAAAATCTTCCTGCGTGAAAATCAGTTCATCGGTAACGTCGATCGTTCCATGGAGCTTGACGATGCGGGGGGCGCGAGCACTGGCAAGGTCTTCCTGTCGATTGACGACGTTGTACGCAGGTTGATGAACGTCGACCGAGGCGCGTTCAAGTAAAGTGTCCCAGTTGGTAGTCAGCACCTCAGACCACGGCAGTTCTAACAAGTTTTTGTGCAAAGCACCTGGACTCCATGCTGTATCGGAAACTGCTTTCTTGAGCAAATCAAGGAGTGCCTGCTGTCCAAAGTAGGCTCGATATTCCTCAGCCTGACGCAAAGGATCAGTCTGTTTACCGGAACCGATGTCCTTTGCCAAAACCTCGGAAAGCTCATTCCAGAGGGGCAATTTTCTCTTGACGTCGCCCGTTGAGGCTGCGACGCGGCTGAAACCTGCTCCGACCATGACTGCCGCGCCATAGTAAGAGTTGTTCTCTTGCCAAAGCGCAGCCGCGAGTTTCTTCAGCGCTGCGTAATCGGGAAGGTCAATGATGTGGCTGTTCATTTCATCAGCCTTTCCTTGCCTGCAACCCCTGCCTCCAGTGCCGCCGGATCCATCTTGGACCGGTTCTCCTTGCTAATCCAGGTGAGTTCGAATTTTTGTTTGGCCATACAGCTTCTTGTCTTGAGTGTATCTACGCGGCAAGCTTCGACTGAGGGACGGCGTCCTCCGGAACCAGTAATCCCTGACTGAAAAACATGATCTCGTTGCCGACGTAACGTTTTTGGGCGGTGTAATTCAATCCATAGCTCAACCCCTTGCTGAGCTGATACATCTCCCGGATTTCTTCTGCGTTATCGTAAGACACAATCCATGGTCGCTTGAATTGCCTTGACTGGAGCGCTTTGGCAATCGCCAGATGATCGTCATGGCCATAGTAATTGCGATAAAGCCCGCGTCCTTTCACGTAATAGGGCGGGTCCAGGTAAATAAGGGACCGCTTCGGGAGCAAGCTGCTGCATCTACGCAGAAGCGCTAATGCATCCTCGCTATGTACGATGATCCCTTCCGCATGATCGGCAATCTTTCTGATTCTGGCAGCAAGCACATCCTTCTTGAAGCGCGCATCGAGCTTGTACTCACCACTTTGCTCCTTGCCGCCGATAACGCCGCCTTTCAAAATCCCGGAACGATTCGTTCTGTTCATGAACAGTGTGGCGAATCCGCGCTCGACTATCGTTCCTGACACTTCATCACGCAGTACCGAGCGCCATCTGTACCACTGATCCATGGTGATCGGGGTTGATTCCAGGAGCTCCAGCAAAGCATCTGGCTCTTGCGTAACGGCAGCCCAAAATGCATGAACAGCGGGGTCTATGTCGTTAATATGGACATGGCTGGCATATCCATGAAAAAGCAATTCGAGAGCGACACCCGCGCCCCCCGCGTATGGCTCCAGATAATGCCCACCGGATAGATCGTTGCATTCCATTACGGATGCAATAAAGGGAGCAAAGGGTGCTTTGCCTCCAGGGTATCTGAGCGGGGTGTAGAGCTTGTTTGAGTACATGATCGATGGTTCCGGCGCTACATTTTCGCAGCGGTGTCGCTTGGCAGTTTGCCAAGAACGTACAGCTTCGAGCTATCCACAAAATGACCGTCGCGCAAGGTTACTGTCAATTGTTTGATAAAACGCGAAACGAAGTCGGAGCAAAGTGCCGGATTGTCTTTTGCCCAGCACTGCCACGGGCTATAGCTGGAGGCTTTTTGTGCGAGGAGTGCCTGAAAGTCTTCGTGTCGGTAGAGTTTCTTGAAAAGCTCCCGGAGCTTATCCTTGTTTCCGGCATTCGCCATTCGGTCTGCATCCACCAGCGTCCGCAAGTTGATAACAGGCCCGGCGATGGAAAGTCGGTTGATCAGAGGACGGGCAATATTCGTCAGGTTTGCCCGGGTGAATTGAATTGGATTCGCCCAAAGAGGATGATCGGCAGGCAGGTTGTACAGATATTCAAAGATAAGTTGATCTGGCGGCAATGTGCCCGGCAGCAGAACTATCGAGGGCAATTTCTTTATTGCTGCCTCATCAACATCCGCATCCAGGCAGATAATACCCTTGCTTGCAAACTCGGGGATTTTTCGCTTCGCCAGATCCATGTAGTTATTGCAGCTCAGCGATACTTCTTGCAGGTGGAGAAACTTGTTTGCAGGCTGACGGCGCATCACCGCCTTGAAAAGATCGCATGCCTCTCCGTCCTCGAAATAGATGTTGACGGTTGGCAGCGAAACTTCATTGTTGGCGCGTTTGATCCGGGTATGGAGATCGGCATCGATTTCAGGCCATGACTTATCGTGCATTGCCTGGACGCTGCCGTAGGTGTCGCTCAAATAAACGGTTTTGAATCGCTTCTGATACTTCTTGCTCAGCTCGTATGTGTACTCGATAAGTGTTGGCGAGTGAGAGGTCATTACAGCTTGCAGGTTCAGCTCCTGGCACTCGCGATTCAGCATTTCAATCAGCTTGATTTGGGCTGCCGGAAACAGACCGGCGTCAGCCTCGTCGATCAACAGCAATCCCCCTTTGTAATCGGGATATTCTTCCTGCAATTTTCGGAAGGACATCAAGGCCATAAGGAGCTGCCCTGCATTGTCTTCGCCGGCGGATACTGAATCCTGATCGTAGTTCTGGCCATGCGCGACCGCAGAGTGAATGATCCCGGTTGTGCTCGTTGCAACGGTTGCGGTCCGATTCAGTAATTCGTTGGTTAGGTCGATGAACTTCTTCTGGTGGTTCCGCAGGTATTCGAAGTCGCGGACCTTGTAATCTCGGTCGGCAATGGGGTATAGCCTTTTCAGGCTGAGGTAAATGACGGGATGCGTGAAATTGCGGCTGGCGTTGCCTTCGGTTGCTGTGCTGTTCTTGCGCACGACCGGTCTGGAAATATTCCCGCGCTTGAACAATCCCAACTCGGCAGTCGCAGGCTTGTCAGTGTAGCCATCGTATAACTCGATACCGACATCCATGGAGCCAGGTACATCAAACTGATCGGATATCCGAAAGTGCTCGTTGTATTTTGACTTGAACTCGGCGCCGGTGATCGTCTGGTACTTGAGAGGCTGATCCTTGGTGTAGTCCTTCTCGAAATTGAAAATCTGCGCTGCAATACCGAGGATCGATGACTTGGATGTCCCGTTCTTTCCGCAGATGACCGTTACATGGGTTCCGAATTCGACCTCCACGTCGGCCAGCGCTCTGAATTTTCTGATACTGAGCTTTTTAAGCTGCGTTTTCGTCATCGGTCTATTCTCGATCAAGGCACTTGAAAGCTGTCAAAAGTCGGCGCTGGTGATACGGCGCTCGGCGTGGTAATTCGGCACCGTGGCTTCCAGCAAGACGCGAGACTCCACCATGGACTGGTTCTCCTTGCCGACCCAGACGAGTTTCGATTTTTGCCGATTTGTCATGCTTATGGAGTCCCAGTATTTGATTGCACAGCCGCTGCAGGAGGGGCTGCCGACGCGCCGTCAATGTTAGCCAGTAATGCTCCACGAAGCAGCCGACAATCGCCCACTGCGCTGAACACCGAGCGGAAATGCCGTGGAACCTCCCAGCCTCCACCCGCCCTGGCCGAAACGAAGCCCCGCGCTTGGCACACCGTCCATAGTCGTTCTGCGTAGTCCTGTGCAGCTTGTGTCAGTGATGCTTCTTCTTGCGCTGATAGCGCTAAATCATCGCCAAGCTGTGGTTTCAGGCGTAGGAAGATTGCACTCAAGACCAACCAGCGACCATTCTCGAAGAAGTCCTTGCGAACCCCGATTTCGGAGGTCTTGAGAGCACTCTTGACGATACGCTGGGCTTGCACTGCCCGCCAGATGGCGCGTGCGGACAGATCGGGGCGAAAGATTTTTGCATAGCGCGAACGGTACAAGTCCCCTGACGGAAAAACTTCATCGAAGGACCAGAAAGATCGGCGATTGGAGAGGACGCGGGCGCAGAATTCGCAGTCGGCCCCATTCGCCATAAGCGCGCAGGCCGTTGTTGCCTCATCGAGAGTGAAGTTGGTTGCATCCGGCGCCGGTGTGTCCTCGCCTTCCTTGTAGTGATAGGCAACACCGGAGAGAATTAGTTGGTTTGCGATGCGCTCTTGCTGCTCGTCTAAGGCAACAAAATCCCTATCCCCGATCTGGTTCTGGAAGTTGGTGCTACGGGTGATACGTTCCGCAAAGCCAACATCGTCTTCGCAGCGTTCAAGGGAAATGACTTTCAAAAACACGTGTCCTTCCGGCGGTAGCAAAGGCGGATTGGGAACGGCACTGGCGATCGAACCAAGCGTTTGCGCACCATTGACAATCGAGAAGCCGAAGGCACGAATGCGCTTCTCCTCGGCGTTTGCTCTGTCCAGGTTATTGACTTCGAGTCGCTCACAATAGGCGGTGAGGCCGTTGTTCAAATACAGGAAGTGTTGCGGCTCTTCCCTGACTGCCAGAGCAATATGTTCATTGACTTCTGTGCGCCCTTTATAAGCACGTATGTTGGCGGCGACAAGTTTGGGACCGCAGTTTCTGTAAAGTGCGGCGATTTCGGACAACGGTACCAAGCCATATACCGTCTCGTAGGGTTCCTTGAGCCAACCGGGCTTGTGGAGCTTCAAATCGACCTCAGGTATTCCCGGCCCTTGGTCCGCGCCGGTAATCCAGTCATGGATGGTCGTGAGATTGCAGGTCTGGATTTGCAGGTAGTCGCATCCGGGCGAGAAGCGGATGCGAATATCATCAAATATCCTGCGGCGATCTTCGGACACAGTAGCGGTGCCTGAATAGACCAAGATAGCCCGAACCTCAAGGGCCCCATCTTTGAAGATCGCATGCAACTTGGGAATCAATGCCTTCCATGCTGCATTGGTCTCGAAGGCGGCAAAGTTTCCTTGCAGGAGATTTTCCAATCCAGTCTTGAACTTTGCCACATCCCCGAGCGCGGGTTCGCCGCGTCCATCACGGATGAATTTCGACTGCGCGAGCCATAGCTTGTGGGACGCCGCCGAATACCAGATCGCGTCGATGCCGCCGTCGCCACCGCCATCGACAATGGAGCTGGCCGCTTCATCCAACGTGCAGCCGGCTAGTTGATTCAACGCGAAAGCGGCAAGCGCGCGCGACAGGAAATTCGCTTCCCTCTCGTCCGCTGTGCCAGTCGTGGCTTCCGGAATCTTCCCCGTGAAATCCTGGCGTAGGCGGCCGGGTACATGGGTAATCTCGATTGGCGTTTCGACAATCATCCGAGAATCCATCGAATCGTGAAGAGTCGTTCGATTGTCGTTGCCTGATTAAGCTTGCCTTCGATGACCGCAATCAGATCCTCACGCTGTTTGTCTACCTGATCCTGGGCGTCGAACAGCGAGCGGCGCCTCTGGTTGCGTTGGGCTTCAAGCGCCTTGATCTGCTTCTGCCCGGAGAGCTTCTCTTCCAAGGTCAGGGCTGTCGTAGCGGCCCGGCGCGCTTCCTTGATCTGGCGGTCGATTTCCTTGATTTCCCGTTCCAACCCAACCTTCAGGTCGTCGGCCCAGCCGTCGAGCTTGTCGGCCTCGGCCTCGAAAATGCGGGCGTTGCGCTCGGAAATGTTGCTCTGAATCCCAGCCTGACGTTGCTGGATATGCCGGTCAATGTGATCCGGAAACCCTACCTCAGCCGCGCAAGGGCGCGGAGCCGGGGCGCAAGGCAATGTCAGCAGGCGTTGCGCGATTTCATCCTCAAGAAACTGCCCTCCGTCGGTTATGGCAGAGAAGATCAGATGATCCTCTTCCTGGTCGAGCGATTCGACGCTGAAGAGTGACAGCACAAGCCAGCCGGCTTTGCCGATGTATGGCTCAAGCGTCGTTACCTTGCCATCGTGTCGGCCGTAATCGAACTGGATTTCTGCCGGTGGCAATGTACGCTCCTTCGCTTGCGCGACAATGCGTTCGGCCAAGGGGTGATTCAAGCGGTAAAGGTGCGCCTCGCCGGAGCGACGCGGCAGCTCATAGAGGCCCAGCGGAATGGCGCTGACTTGATCCGGGAACGGGTTTGCCGCAAGACGAAACGAGGCGTCCCCCAGAAATTCGGCCTGGCCGTCCAGTTCATGGCGTGTGAGCTGCATCAGCAGGCGCTCATAGCGGTTGAGGTAGGCCCGCGAGGCTTCGTCGCGCACCTTGAGCTTTTCGCGCACTTCGTCGTCGAAGTTTTCCAGCAGTTGCTGGCGCGTGCGCGTCATTGACTCGTTGATCTCCAGGCTCAGTTCGAGCTGGAGCTGGTTGAAGGCGGAGGCGATCTCCTCCGGCTTGCGGCAGTTCTGGTAGATGGCGGCGATGCGCTTTTCGAAGTCCACGCCGGATTCGATGGCGCCCAGCACTTCGTCGCTGGCACCGAAGACACCTTCGAAGAGCTGGAATTTTTCCGAAAGCAGTTCGAAGACGCGCTGATCGGCGGCATTTTTCCGGTTGAGGAAGTTCACCACCACGACATCATGCTTCTGCCCGTAGCGATGGCAGCGGCCAATGCGCTGCTCTATGCGCTGTGGGTTCCACGGCAGGTCGTAGTTCACCACCAGCGAACAGAACTGGAGGTTGATGCCCTCAGCACCGGCCTCGGTGGCGATCATGATGCGGCCCTGCTCGCGGAAGTAATCCACCAGCGCCGAGCGCAGATCGGCAGTCC